>JBEEHO010000154.1:0-8911 GCA_041167425.1 Verrucomicrobiota bacterium
CCCCCCCCCCCCCCCCCCGGCTCGGGATGACACGTCGGTTTTCACAGCGCGATATTTATCACGTCGTTTGTGCTACTTTCCCGCTCCATGCGACGAGTGAGAAAAATTGCCGGCGCTCTCTTCCTGATCGCAATGCTGGTGAGCGTCGCGAACCGAGCGCAGGCCGAAGAGTCGTTAGGTAACAAATTTAAGAAAATCTTCGCGCCGACACCCACTCCAGCGCCGCGGAAACATCGCAAGAGCTCAAACGCGTCGAAGAAAAAAGAGGACCCGGAAAAATCACCAGCGCCGAAGCCTTCCGCCACTCCGGAAAAATCGCCGTCGCCTTCGCCGTCGAAAAAGAAAAAATCTGCGGCGAGTCCGACACCCACGGAGAAGCCGGAGCCAAGCGCTTCCGCTTCGCCGAACAAAAAGAAGAAATCTTCGCCGACGCCTGAACCGGATGCTTCTGCAAGCGCGTCTCCAAAAAAGAAGCGCAAGCATTCTCCTGCGCCATCTCCCACGCCGACAGAATCTCCGGCGCCGTCGTCAAGCCCGACTCCGGGAGCGAGCGAGACGCCCGGCGCCACTCCGTCACCTTCGCCTTCCCCGAAGAAAAAAGGAGCGCCGGCCACCATCGCGGCCAAGGACATAGCGGGGTATGAAAACTACGCGCCCAACGTTCGCAAAGTCACCGACACCGCGCTCGAACTCACGACGCGGAATCTCGATTACAAATATGGCTCAGCCGATCCCACCTCCGGCGGAATGGATTGTTCCGGCTTTGTTTTTTATGTGCTGACGCAGAATGGAGTGCGCGACGTTCCGCGTGATTCCAGCCAGCAATATGTCTGGTTGCGCAAAGCGGGAAATTTCAAGGCGGTCAACAGCCGGCATGAGGACACCTTCGAACTCGACGAGCTGGTTCCGGGCGATCTTCTTTTCTGGACCGGGACTTACAGCATCGAACGGGACCCGCCGATCACGCACGCGATGATTTATCTCGGGCGCGAAAAGGCAACGAACCAGCGCATCATGGTGGGCGCCAGCGACGGCCGTACGTATAAGGGTGAATCGCGTTACGGTGTCAGCGTTTTCGACTTCAAAATTCCCAAGCCCGCGAAAACAGAGGAAGGAAGATTGAGTCCGAATTTTATCGGCTACGGGCATATCCCCGGCCTGGAGCGGTAGTCGCTCACGTCGATCTAATTTTCATTCGGCGGCCAGCGACCGTCGCTCCAGTTATTATTCGTTAGGCGAAGCCGACATAACCGGCGTTGCTGCTGGCGTTGAATGCGGCGCCGCGCTGGAGCTCAGGTCGCGATGATGCTTATACCATGCTCCCGCGCTCAGGAGCAGGACCACGAAAATAACGAGGCGCTGTTCGGCGGACGTAAGAACAAAAATGGCAAACAGCCGTTTCACTTGCTCGCGTATAAAATCGGATCTTCCAACCCAGCGCCGTGAAATCCCTCGAGCCTGATTCGGCAGGAATCGCACGTCCCACAGGCCAGTCCATCCGCGGTCGGATCGTAGCAGCTGTGGGTCAGCGAAAAATCGACACCGAGCTCGGCGCCTTTCTCGATGATTTGTGCTTTCGACATCGCTATGAGCGGCGCGTGGATGCGAAACCGCACGCCTTCCACACCGGCTTTTGTCGCGAGAGCTGCCAAATTTTCAAAGGCGGAGATGAACTCCGGCCGGCAATCTGGATACCCGCTGTAATCAATCGCATTCACCCCGATGAAAATATCGGCGGCGCCGAGGACCTCGCACCAGGCCAGCGCATAAGAAAGGAAGATGGTGTTCCGCGCCGGAACGTACGTGACCGGAATGCCCGATGGGTCTGCCCGATTCTTCGGCACCGCGATTTCATCGGTCAGCGCTGATCCGCCGAAAACGCGAAGATCGATCTCGGCGATCCGATGTTCATGCGCGCCGAGAGAAGCCGCCACGCGTTTAGCTGCCAGAATTTCGATGTCGTGCCGTTGCCCATAATTGAATGAGAGCGCGTACGGTGCGAAGCCTTCCCGCTTGCAGATGGCCAGAGTTGTTGCGGAATCGAGCCCGCCGCTGAGCAGGACCACGGCGCGTTTCATGGCATCGGAGTGATGGCGCGCTGCGCTGTCCGAGTGTTTTTAGCCGCGGTCCGCGGACGCCGCGGCGCGGAGTCCCTACTTTGCATCTGGAAACTCGGCGCGCACGGTGAGGGCGATCCCACCGCGCGCAGAGAATTCCGCGGTCACGACCGCTTCGCGGGGCGAACATGCGCTCACGAAATCATCGAGGATCCGGTTCGTGACCGCTTCATTGAAAGCCCGCTCGTTGCGATAGGAAGCAAGATAGAATTTCAGCGATTTGCTCTCGATGCAGATCGCGTTTGGGACGTACTCGATGGTGATCTGCGCGAAATCGACCTGGCCGGTGACGGGGCAAAGTGAGGTGAAATCCGCGGTTTCGAAACGAATTCGATAATTCCGCCGCGCCGGATTTGGAAACGTTTCCAGCCGTGCCTCTGCCGGTGACGACGGCAAGCGCGTTTCGCTTTTGCCGAGCAACGTAAGTCCCGCGGTTTTTTTTCGTTTTGTCACAAGGAGAGTAAACCCAGTCGCCGCCTTGGCTTCAATCGCTTTCGATCACGAGCAGGAGCACGAGCACGATTACGAGCGAGGATTCAATCCGGCTGGCGCAACATTGGGTTGGCGAGCGCGCGCTCGCGGTCGCCTGGTTTGTTGTAGTTCCAATAATCGACTTTCAAATTTCGTTTCAATTTCAAATGGCTGCCGTCAGCCGCGGTCCATTCGCGCAGCAAATTCGGGCCGTCGCGATCGAGAATGAAATGGTCGACTCCTCCCGCGTGCTCGACGGCAACGTCGATCGTCTTCCCGGTCGATTTGAATGAAATCTTCGCTGGCTTGAAGACGAGGGTATCCTTCTTCGAGTTGATCGTCGACCCAGCCAGTTGCACTTCGAATTCTCCGGTCGGTTTCGAAAAGTCGAGCGTGCGAACCAGCCATGGGAGCTCGTCGTAAAAATAGCCGTTCGCCGGCGGAGCGATGTTCTCTTTTCCGTCCGCCATCCCGTCCCAGTAGGTGTGATATTCGTAGCTGAATTGATCGCCGTTGCGGCGCGCTTCCTTGTAAGTGTTGCCGCAACTGTCATTGCTCGTAAGCGAGAACTTCAGCAGCTTCGCGTTGTCGACCCGCCAGAAGTTTGAATGCATTTGCTGGTAGACGTAGAGGCCGGTCGGCACGTGCAGAATCTGGTTCAGCTTCAGGACCGCGATCGTGTCGGGCCGTGGCGAACCTTCCGGCTTGACGAATTGTCTCGGATCGAACGGCTCGCGCACGAGAATGTGCAGGACTTCGCACGGACGCGGGACGCCATAACGCGCGATCTGCGCATCGTAGATATTGAACTCGGCTTTGCCATCGCCCCAGTAGCTGTTGTTCTGGAGAAGCGCGGGCGTGAATTGAGCGAAGGCGTGGCGGGCCACGAACAACGCCAGAAATAGGAGCGGTCGGGACATGTTCCGAAAATATTGCGTTGCGGCGGCCTGTCGAGCTTCTGCAATTGGGCGTTGGACGTTGGACGCTGGACGTTGGACCTTCCGCCTAATGGCGAGAGATCAGGAGCAGGATCAGGAGGGATTGCGAACGGGTGTCGCTAATCCAGCGGTAATCGATCTCTTCGCGCACGACCCCAAAACCGATCAAGTCCTGCTCGCAATGCATGAGCCGCGACCATGGGATGACTCGGATGAGCGGTTGCATCAGCTTCAGGAAAAATTCAACGCCTATGTTTCCTTCCTGCTCGATGGAGAGATGATGGCGGCGCATCCGGAACTTGCCGGCAAATCCGCGCGCATCGAACTTCGCTGCGACTACATGCCGGACGAACGCGCGCTGGCATTGCTAAATCTGATTCACGATCAAATCGCGCTGCAGGAAATTAAGATGGAAGTGATCGTGGCGCAGCAGGCGTGCGGAGACAGTTGCAGCTGCGTGTAGTCCGTTCAGTACTTCAAGAAGGAAATGACCGGCGTTGGCGCCAGCTTTTCGCGGCCGTGCAAGAATTCCAGCTCGATCAGAAATTGCGCTTCCAGGAGGACGCCACCGACTTTCTTAATCAACGTCGCGGCGGAGGCAGAGGTGCCGCCGGTGGCGAGAAGATCGTCGATCAAAACAATTTTCTCGCCGCGCTCAATGGCATCGATGTGCAGCTCCATCTCGGCCTCGCCGTACTCGAGCGAATATTTTGCGCTTTCTGTTTTGTAGGGCAGGCGACCTTTTTTTCGGAGCGGGACAAAACCCACCCCCAGCTCATACGCGACCGCGGAGCCAAAGAGGAATCCGCGCGCATCGATGCCGACGATCTTGTCGATTTCCTTGCCGCGGCATTGCTCGAGAAAGGCATCGATCGAAGCGCGGAAAAGTTTCCCGTCACTCAGGATCGGGGTGATGTCCTTGAAGATGATTCCCGCCTTGGGAAAATCCGGCACGTCGCGAACGGCTGCTCGCAGCTTTTGGATCGAATCGGAAACCATGCGCGGACGCTAGCGGCTCACCCGAAAACGTCAACGGCAGTCGAGTGCCAGATTCATCGAGGATTTCCGGCGAACGTCCTCGAGCGGGAATAGCCCACGGCAGGTTTGCCAAGGAGAGGCCGAGTCTTTACACTGGGCCCCTCCCGATGGATCGCTCACTTATTCTCGCCGCAACGCTTTGTTATTTCACGGCGGTGGTGCGGACGCTGCTCGCCGTGCGCAATCGGGTCGCCTTGCATGGACGGTTTAATTTTTTCGCGATCGGTGCCGGTTTTCTTTGTCAGACGGCTTTTCTTTCGATCCGCGGTCATGCTCTCGGCCGCTGCCCGCTGACCAATCTATTTGAAGTATTCGTCTTTCTCGCGTGGTCGGTCGCGCTCATCTATCTGGTGGTCGGACCCACCTATCGGCTTTCCCTCATGGGTTCGTTCACCGCGCCGCTCGTTTTCGTTCTGCAAACGTTCGCGCTGCTCGCGCCGATCGATGTGCCGCATCACGCCAGACTGCCGGCAAATCCGTGGCTGGAATTTCACGCTTCGGTTTCCATGATTGCCTACGGCGCCTTCGCTCTTTCGTGCGTTGCCGGCGTGATGTACCTGGTGCAGGAACGCCAACTGAAGACGCATCAGTTGCATTCCATCTTTTACCATCTCCCGCCTTTGACGAATCTGTTCTCCGCGCTCACGCGCCTGCTCTGGCTTGGTTTTGCTCTTTACACCGCCGGGCTCGTCAGCGGATTTTTCACCGGCGGACCGTTGCCCCGGGTGAAGATGATTTGCGCATTTGGAGTCTGGCTTTTTTACGGTGCGATTTTGCAGGGCCGGTATTCGCGCTGGTTTGCGCCGAAACGTGTGGCCGCCCTTTGTGTGCTGGCCTTTAGTGCGGCGATCTCGGTCCTGTGGGCCATCAACTTCGTCTCGCAGAGCCGTCCGATGTGATGAACCTTTTCTGCGTTGGAATCAGCCATCACACCGCGAAAGTGGAAACGCGGGAGCGTTATGCCGCGCAACAATCGGACGAGGCTTCCCGGACAGAAAGCGGATGCGCGGAGGCGCTCACCCTGGCGACCTGCAATCGCGTGGAAATGTACGGGGCTGCTTCCGTCCATATTGCCACGGAGCAAATCGCAGGCTGGCTCGCGCGCTCCGGCGGGGAAAAGATCGAGGACGCCAGTGTCTTCTACCGGCATGAAGGAGAAGAATGTGTGCGGCATCTTTTCCGGGTGGCCGCCGGCCTGGATTCCATGGTGATCGGCGAGACGGATATTCTCGGCCAGGTAAAAAAAGCCTACGCCAGTGCACGGGAATCGCGCAGTGTCGGGCCAGTTTTGCATCGCCTCTTCCAGCGCGCGTTTCGGGTGGCCAAGCAGGTGCGAAGCCGAACGGATATCACGCGCGGTGCTGTCTCGGTGGGCTCGGTTGCGGTCGATCTGGCGGTAAAGATTTTCGGCGATCTGCGCGAACGAAGAGTCCTCATTCTCGGCGCGGGCGAGACGAGTGAACGGACCGCGCGAGCGCTAAGTTCACGCGGCGTTACCGACATCCGCGTGAGCAACCGATCCTTCGAGCGTGCGGAAAGTTTGGCTGGGCTTGTCCGTGGTCGCGCCGTTTCCTTTCACGATTGGGAACTTCAATGCCGGGAGATCGACATCTTGATTTCTTCGACTTCGGCGGATGAGCCGCTGCTCACCCCGGATGTTTTATCGCCGCTCCTTCGAGAGCGTTCGGATCGTCCGCTTTTCATCATCGATATCGCCGTGCCGCGTAATGTCGCTCCCGAAGTCAACGACATGGAGGGCGTGTTTCTTTACGACATCGATTCATTGCAATCCATCGCCGAGCAATCGCTCGCACTTCGGCGCAAACAAATTGCCGCGGGTGAAGAAATCATCGCGGAACACGTCTCGGATTTTTACCCATGGATTGGGCGCGCCGGTGAGACGTCTCCGCCACCATCTCCGGTCGCCTCGCCTGCTTTGGATGAAGCGGCGCTGCGCCCGTCCGAACTTTAACGGCGCTCTATATGAGCGCCGACTCTTCTCAGAAAATTGTCCTCGGTTCGCGTGGCAGTGAATTGGCGCGGACACAGGCGGCGATGGTGGCAGCGGCGTTGCGGGAAGCATGGCCGGAAATTGAAATCGAGATCAGGATCATCTCGACGCATGGGGACGAACAAGCCCGCGCAGGCGCGGCGCAACTCGATCCGCGGGCTGGCCGCAAAGGACTTTTCACCGGTGAAATCGAACGCGTTCTGGCGGCGGGTGGAATCGATGTGGCGGTGCACAGCGCAAAGGATTTGCCCAGCGATGCTACACCGGCATTGGAAGTGGGAAGCGTGTTGCCTCGCGCCGCGGTGGAAGACCTCTTGATCGGAAAAATTCCTGGAGGCCTGCCCGCGCTCCGGCCGAATGCAGTTATTGCGACGGGAAGTGTTCGCCGTCAGTATCAGCTGCGGTGGAAACATCCAGAGACTCAGCTGGTCGATCTGCGCGGAAACGTTCCGACGCGGTTGCGCAAGCTGGCGACGAACGCCTGGGACGCAGTTGTGCTGGCCCGCGCCGGCTTGGAACGATTGGGTTACGATCTCTCGGCCGGTTCTTTCTCTTTTGAGGGCGCGCTCTTCCATGCGGAAATTCTGCCGCGCGATGAATTTCTCCCGGCCGGCGGTCAGGGTGTGATCGCGCTCCAGGTCCGAAGCGTCGATCAGAAAATAAAGGCAATAGTTGATCGGATAAATCATCGGCCGACGCTTTTCTGTTTGCGGGCGGAGCGCGAATTTCTGCGATTATTGCAGGGAGATTGCGATTCCCCCGTCGGCGTGCTGGCGACAATCGACGGCGACATGATCGAAGTGCGCGCCCAGGTATTCGAGCCCGCAAGATCGCAGCCGCGCTCGGGAGAAGTGGCAGGAAAAATCACCGATGGCGTCGACCGGTTGGCCGCCGCATTACTGGAGCGAATCAATGGCGGATAAAAATCCCGCGGGTAAATGTTTTTTGGTCGGCGCGGGGCCGGGTGATCTCGGTCTGGTCACGTTGCGGGCGAAGGAGTGCATCGAGCAGGCCGACGTGATTGTTTACGATTACCTCTCCAATCCCGAAATGCTGCGGTGGGCTCCGGCGCGCGCGGAGATAATTTACGTGGGGAAGAAGGCGGGCGCCCATACGCTGAGCCAGGATGAAATCAACGCTCTGCTCGTAGAGAAGACGCAGGCAAGCAAACAAGTCGTGCGGCTGAAAGGCGGCGATCCGTTCGTGTTTGGGCGTGGTGGAGAGGAGGCGCAAGCTCTCGCGGCCGCGCGTGTGCCCTTCGCCGTCGTTCCCGGAATAACTTCGGCGATCGCTGGCCCGGCCTATGCCGGAATTCCGGTCACGCACCGCGGAAAAAATTCGCACGTTACCTTTTTCACCGGCCATGAAGACCCGGAGAAATCCGAGACCTCGATCGACTTCGCGGCGCTGGCCAAACTCGGCGGCACACAGGTGATGTTGATGGGAGTGGAGCGGATCGAAGCGATCGCGCGCGAAATGCTCGGGAATGGAATGCGAAGCGATTTGCCGGTGGCGCTGATTCGATGGGCCACCACCGGCCGGCAGGAAACGCTGATCGGCCAACTCGAAAATATCGCGCAACGCGTCGCGGAGACCGGATTCGCCCCGCCGGCCATCGCCGTTTTTGGCGACGTGGTCGCGTTGCGAGACGACCTGAACTGGTTCGAAGATCGGCCACTTTCCGGAAAGCGGATCGTAGTGACCCGGACCCGGTCGCAAGCGGGTGTTTTGAGCGAGCAATTGCGCGCGCTCGGCGCCGACGTGATCGAGCTGCCGACGATCCGGATCGAACCGCCCGAGGATTTACGTTCGTTCGCCGAGCTGGTCCAGGATTCGCATTCCTACGACTGGATCGTGTTTACCAGTCCCAACGGGGTGACGGCTTTCTTCGATTTGTTTTACAAGCTCTACGACGACGCGCGCGAGATCGGTGGCGCGCGGATCGCCGCGATTGGTCCCGCGACCGCGCAGCGGATCAAGGATTTTCATCTCAAGGTCGATCTGCAACCCGAGGAATTCGTCGCGGAATCGATCGTGCGCGAGTTCCGGAAACAGGGAGGGGTGGAGAATTTGCGCATTCTTCTGGCGCGCGCGGAGAAGGCGCGGGATTTGCTACCTACGGAGCTCTCGGCTTTGGGAGCTATTGTGGACGAAGGTTTGGCCTACCGCACAGTCCCCGAAACGCGCGACGACACCGGCGCGCGGCGCCGTTTAGTGGAAGAAGGCGCCGACTTGATCACGTTGACCAGCTCATCCACCGTCGAAAATGTCCTGGCCCTCGGTCTGCCCTGGCCGGCCCACATGCCGGTCGCCAGCATTGGACCGGTGACTTCGGC
>JBEEHO010000155.1:0-19838 GCA_041167425.1 Verrucomicrobiota bacterium
ATCTCCGCTATCTCGGAGGTTGTGCAGTTGCTTAACTACGCCTTTGCCTACCTCGAGATAACCCTCCGGGACGAAGATCGCCGGTCAAATTTGACGAAGGGGCAGCTACGCCAATGGCCTGGGTTCCAACGGGACCACTCAGGAAATCGGTTCTCGTACGGTCTGGCTATTTTGGTCTTGGAAGCGATCGAAACGGAAAAATGGGTAACGTCCGATGTTAATTCCAAGGTGCGCGAGGTCGAGATATTGCTCGTTCATATCGGCGACGAAGAAGCTCCAGATGGAACGCGATTGCACGAAGAATTAGTCTATTCAAACGACCTCCTGATTAATTTGGTTCGCTACAGTCCGTATTGCGCCTTCCAGATGATGAAGGCTGGGTTGGATATCCTCTCGCTCATGCGCGTGGGCGTTAACCTTCGCAACACTGATTGGGGTAAACCCAACTCCTGCTTGTTTCAAGACTTCCTCGGAAGTCCCGCAATCGGCCAAGTCGCGATGATCAATGAAATAAAGAGGATTGGTTACCTAGATGAAGCCAGCCTTCTGGTCAGTCTTCTTCAATTCGCCAGTTTGGGCGGGACATTCGTAACTGAATTACTGACAAAGACGTTCAACTTGATGCAAGGCAAGACGGCGAAGGAGCCGGCTAATGCAGAAATCGAAAATCTTAAGAACGAGGTAGTTCGTTCTCTCCGAGAAGGAAATTATCGTTACCGCGACCAGCAGTGGTCGATCTGCCTCGACGGCGCACGGTTACGCCTCCGGCCATTTGCCTTCTGTGGAATCTATAAAATCGCTGGCCTCACGTCGGATGAGGTTACTTCTGTCCGACTCCATGTTGAGCAGAGGAACACGTTTTTTGCTCGTCCTGCTTTCAAGGCGCTCGAGGATCTACTGAATTCCAAGCCGACGGCGGCGGACTTAGACACGTTGCTCGAAGCGACCGAGGAGTTGCAGGCAACAACGTCCTTGTAGAGATTGAATTATCTGGACACCATCGGGATGACGCAAGTCACGCCGTCGTCACGATCAATCGCCAGGCGATTCCACCCTGTGCGAGTGAATGCTGGTGATGGCTGGTCAGCGGCAATGGATCGCCGGCGTGGGAAATTACTTCGGCCCCGCAACCCTGACATTTGTAAATCCCGGTATGCGGCGTCGTCGCACCGGGGCGAATGCGCCGGATCGAATTTCGGGTCGGAAAAATTCGTGAGGTAATGAGAATATTTGTATTGCGCCATCGCTGTTACTTACGGTCTTTGCGGCGCGAAGTTCGGAAGTTTTCGGCGGCGTTTGGGGAACTGGTTCACCGGCCGTTTGTTATGTATTACCTTATCGACGAAGTCGAATCATTGGATGGGACACGCATCAAAATCGGCGATCTCTCAAACGAAGGTTAGCTTCCTGACCACTTCCTGGGCGTGATCGTCGCGCAAATGTCCATACACTTCCATTAGTAGCGCGCCCCCATCGCGATGTCCGAGAAAACGACTAACGGTGGGAATATCAATCCCGCATTCAATCGCCGTCGTCGCGAAAAGATCGCGGAATTGATGGTGAGTGAGTCGAGGAATGCCAATTTTCGCCACGGCCCGATCTACCGCTTTTTGCGCTTCTCGAACACGCAACACTGCGGAGTTAAGTGCCTCCTTTGAATGGCCGGCTCGCATTTTTAAGAGCAGCGCTTTAAGATCCGATCCTAAAGGCATAGTGCGAATTCTCGAATTTTTTGTCAGCGTCTTCGCATCACCGCGAACGGTCAACCACCCCTTTTCAAAATTGACGTCTCCCCACTGCACATTCTGCGCTTCTGAAAGTCTACATCCCGAATACGCAAGAAATTCAACAAAGTCGGCACAGTTTTTTGAATCCCGCCCGCCACCCCGGCGCATTTCCGCGATCAGTGCCTGAAACTGTTGTCGCGTAGGAAGGGCAATTACTTTGGGCGGAATTTTGGCCCGGTTCACTTGCCGAGCCGGATTCGAATAGCAGGCGCCGGCCTCCACCGCGATATCCAAAATATCGCGGAGAACGGCCAGAGTGTTGTTCGCTCGATGGGCACTGTATTTCGCAAAAAACTTGGCCGCCCACTCCCGGCACGCAGATGTGGTGATTTGCCGAACATTTGTCTGCGCAAGCGCTGGCCACGACTTGAGAAGTGCGGTTAGGGCCTCCTTGTAGTAATCTTTTGACCGGGGTTTTAGACTGGAATTGGCCTCCAATCGTTCCTGGTAGATCACTACTGCGTCTCCAAAACACATTTTTCCCTGCTTAACCGCGGTAAAAGACTCCGCGTGCTCTTGGAGGGTCGCCAGTTCGTCACGGAGGCGCTGCTTGGCGACGGTCAGGACCTTTGTCTTAAGCGACGTCCGATGCAGGGCCCCCCTCACCCGGGCGCGCAAAAAGAACGTGCCTGAGGGCCGGTAGCGCACTAGGTTCTCACCGTATGTTTTCCACTGGTCTTCTTTTTCTCTCGTTTGGGCGCCGGTCATCGAGCAGTATCAGATTGCAGTATCAGATTTGCAAATTCAGAATTTCAGTGAGGTCGATTTCCCAGGAAAGCGCTCATAGCTCAGCCGGATAGAGCATCGGATTTCTAATCCGACGGTCGGAGGTTCGAGTCCTCCTGGGCGCGGTAATCACTTTGCGGATCAGTCATTGAGTTCTGTTCACGTCGGCATTTAGGAAAACGATGCTCGACAAGGGTTCTCGGAATTTCTACGAACGAGGCCTGCCTCACCTCGCAGTTGTTCACGATCCGCGATGAAAAATATTTTCCTGGTTGTCACCGCCTCCGTTGCGGCAACCTTCGCGCCGCTGACGGCCCAGGGCCTGGCGGGTTATCTGTATGAATCGGATTTTTCCACCGGCACCATTTTCCAGTTCAAACCGACGGGAGAAAAAATTCCATTCAGAACCGGATTGACGGGCGTGCGCGGCCTCGCCTTCGATCACGTGGGAAATCTTTTTGTCGGCCAGGAGGCGACCATCCTCAAGATCACGCCAGGCGGCGCGTTGAGCGTCTTTGCGTCCAACCTCCACGGCCCAGACTTTCTCGCCGCCGATCGCGCAAACAACCTTTTCGCTTCGGACCGCGAAGGCAATGTGCTGCGCTTCACCCCGCTCGGGGTGAAGAGTAATTTTGCCTCAGGCCTGAATAAACCGGCTGGTCTGGCCTTCGACGCTTTCGGAAATCTTTTCGTCGCCGACTACGGCGCCAATGCCATTTTTAAGTTCTCTCCCTCGGGGGCGAAGAGCACTTTCGCATCCGGCTTAAGCGGTCCGCAGGGACTTGCCTTCGATCGCTTCGGCAATCTCTACGTGGCGAATACGGGAATGGGTACGGTGGAAGCATATAATCCCATCGGATCCAGATTCACCAGCGTTTACAATGTCGCCTCGCCGGTGGCCGTGGCCTTCGACAGCGCCGGCAATCTTTTCGTTTCCAGTGACTGCAACGGCGCCGGCACTAACTCCATCTACAAATTCACTCCGGGCGTTCAAGTCGGCGCAGTCTTCGCCTCGGGGCTGGGCTGCCCGCTCGAACTCGTCGTCGAGCCAGCGCGAGATTCGTTATTAAACGTCTCGACCCGGGCGCGGGTGGACGTTGGACCAAACCAAGAAGTGATCGGCGGCTTTATCATCACGGGAACCCAGGCGAAAACGGTGCTCATTCGCGCGATCGGTCCCTCTTTGGCGAAATCGGGAATCACCGAGCCGTTGCCCGATCCGATCCTGGAACTGCACACGCCCGGCGGCACCGTCACCAACGACAACTGGATGGACTCTCAGAAAACGGACATTCAATCCACCGGCCTGGCGCCCAAGGACGATCGCGAATCGGCGATTCTTGTTACGCTCAGTCCGGGCAGTTACACGGCGATCGTGCGCGGGCACGCGGAGATGCCGAGCGGAGTGGCAGTGGTGGAAGTGTACGATCTCGATCTCACGGTGGATTCGACTCTGGCCAACATCAGCACCCGCGGGTTTGTTGGGACCGGGGAGAACGTGATGATCGGGGGGTTCATCATCGGTGGCGGGAATGGCGCCGGCAAAGTCATTATCCGGGCGCTGGGTCCCTCGTTGGCCGATGCGGGCGTTACCGGGGTGTTGAGTGACCCGACCATTACGCTGCGGGACGCCAATGGCCTTCAACTCGCCTTCAACGATGACTGGGCCGAGACGCAGCCAACGGAAATCTACGAGACCGGCATTCCGCCACCGAACGGTTTCGAATCCGCCATCGTAACCACCCTTCCGTCGGGTCACTACACTGCTGTCGTGCAGGGCGTAAAGAGCGGCACCGGAGTGGGCCTGATTGAAGTTTACAACTTGCGGTAGTCGCGCTGGTCACCCGTCACTTCTTGAATTTCCGCTCGTGGTCGAGCAGCCACTTCTTTCGCCAGAGTCCGCCGCCGTAGCCGCACAGCGAACCATCGGCGCGGATGACGCGATGACACGGGATGATGATCGAGAGCATGTTCGTGCCATTGGCGCGACCAACGGCGCGGCGCGCGTTGGGAATGCCGAGGCGGTCCGCCATCCAGGAATAGGAGCGCGTTTCCGCCACGGGAATGGATCGTAGAACGTCCCACGAGCGCATTTGGAAATCCGATCCGATGGGGGCGAGCGGGACGTCGAACTCCAGACTTTCTCCGGCGAAATAGCGAGCGAGTTGGTTTCGGATGGCGTCGAGATAGCGGTGCTCGCCGGGCACAACGTTCGTTTTCAATCGCGCGCGCAGAATCGTCAGCTCGCGTTCCAACGCGCGCCGATCGGCGAATTCGAGGAGGCGCAATCCTTTATCATCCGCCACTGCCAGCATCGCGCCGAGCGGGGTCTCGATTCGTTCGGCAAACATGCAGGCGCGCGACTTCGCCGCGGTCGGCGGATCGCCGAAGATGCGGGTGAACGCTTCGCGAAAGCCGCTGGCCGATTCAAAGCCGCTGCCATTCTGCGCTTCGTCCACGCGCCCGCCTTTGCGCACGTCGCGCAACGCGAGTCCCATCCGGCGCGCGCGGTGATACGCTTGAAAGGTCATTCCGTAATGCCGCTTGAACTGCCGGCGCGCGGTGGAAGGATCGATCGAAAGCGCGGCCAGCTCCTTGTCCGTCAGCCGCCCGCCGGGAGCGCGCTCCACTTCCGCGCGCAATTGCTCGATCAATTTCGGCGGGCGCTCGCCCGGATCCATTGGCCGGCAACGCAGGCATGGACGGTAACCCCCATGCAATGCTTCACTCGGCGTCGCAAAAAAATCCACATTCACCCGCGCCGGTTTTTTGGCGGAACAAGTCGGCCGGCAAAAGATCCCGGTCGTGCGCACGCCGACGAAGAAAATTCCTTCGAAGCTCGAATCGCGATTGACCAGGGCGCGATACATCGTGTCGGAAGGAGGCAGAAGTTCCATCGCTTTCATACGCGTTCAATCTCCATCGTGTAGCAGCCGTGGCTGGCGCTGCGAACGTGGACGAAAGCAGTTTCAGGCTTTTGCAGGAACCTTTCAATCACGGCTTCGGGTCCGTCTCCGTTCGCTACTTCAGCGGCAATCATATCGTGCTGTGAGTTGTAAGCGCGCAGGGCCCGGCCGTTTCGAAACTCCGGCGGAAACTTGTTTGTCGCCGTGTAGCGTCTGCACGGTTCGGCGTGAACAAAAATCGGTCCGCTTTCGGAATACGGCCGTCCGGGCGCGATGGCCGCGAACGAAAACAGGATCATCCTCTCGCCTGGCTGAGCCCAACTAAGGCAATGCCGGCAGGGATAGCCCCTCGGCGATTCCGCCGTAACCACGGCGTGATCCGGCGCGCCCGCCTCTGCCTCGCGGCGCGCTGTCTCGGCGATTTCACTGCGAATCGGAACGATTCGAAAGTTCGAAATTTTCATGGCTTGAGCCTACGCGCAGTGCGGCAAGTCACGCATCGACGGATTTCGGGCAGTGAATTCTCCGAAGTCGCTGGGGAAAAATGAAGGATTTGCGTTTCTTTACGTCAATCATCGCTCGGCCGGCACGCGAGGAGGATGTGAGGCCCGAAGCTAAGAGATGAAATTTTTTCCCACACCGTTCTTGTTGATCGTCGCTTTCATGGCGTTCGCTCGTCCGGCCATGGCGGAAGAATCGCTCGAGCAAACGATCAACTATCTCATCGGGTACGTGGCCGGTGCGAAAGTGACGTTTATCCGCAATGGAGCGACTCACACGCCCGCCGAAGGCGTTCAGCATATCAAAGCGAAGTACGCGCACTTCAAGAACGAGATCAAGACGCCGGAAGATTTCATTCGGCTCTCCGCTTCCAAAAGTCTCCTGACCGGCAAACCGTATCTTGTTCGTTTCCCCGACGGCAAAGAGATGCCGCTCGACGCGTGGCTGACTGACGCGCTGAGACGGCATCGGAGTGAAAGCCATCCGTAGAGCCGGCCGGGAAGAACGAATGTCTCAACTGTCCTCTTCCAGCGTTCAGCGGCACGTCCGAGCTCTCTGCTGCGTTTTTTTCCTTTGGAGCCTGAGCAGCTGCGCAATTGAGCGCGGGAAACATATCAGCCAGGAAGTGACGCCGCTCTATTCCGCGGCATCACCGGAATTCCGGCAATCGAGCGGCGCACTGCTCGGAGGGAATTTCGTGCCCGGCAACAGCATCGTCACCCTGGTGAATGGCGATCAAATTTTCCCGGCCATGCTCAAGGCCATCCGCGGCGCCCAACGCTCCATCGATTTCGAAACGTACGTCTTCTGGGACGGCGACATCGCCAAACAATTCTCCGAAGCGCTGGCGGAGCGCGCGCAGGCCGGCGTAAAAGTGAACGCCATTCTCGATGCCCAGGGCACGAGCAAAATGGGTTCGGAAAATCTTTCGCGCCTCACCAGTGCCGGCGTCAATATCGAGAAATATCATTCCATTTTATGGTGGGATATTCGTCGGTTCAATAATCGGAGTCATCGCAAGTTGTTGATCATTGATGGCAGGATTGCCTTCGTCGGCGGGGTTGGCATTGCCAACGAATGGACCGGAAACGCCCAGTCGCCGGAACATTGGCGCGACAATCACTATCAGGTCACCGGACCGGTGGTCGCGCAGCTCCAGGGGATTTTCATGGAGAACTGGCTGAAGACTCGCGGGGTCGTCCTGCACGGTCCGGAATATTTCCCGCCGCTGGCTGAGACCGGATCTTATCTCGCGCAGGGATTCAAGAGCTCACCGATCCAGGGCGATAACAACATTCGCCTGATGTATCTGCTCGCGATTGCGTCGGCCCAAAAAAACCTGCGAATCGAAAATGCGTATTTCCTTCCGGACGATTTGACGCGGAAAGAGCTCATGTCAGCGGCGAAGCGCGGAGTAAAAGTCGAAGTGGTCATGCCGGGACCGCACATCGACCAAAAGTTGGTGCGCGCGGCGTCGCGGCGGCATTGGCCCGAACTGATCAAGGCCGGAATCAAACTATACGAGTATCAACCGACGATGGTGCACGTGAAGCTGATGATCGTGGATGACACTTTCGTTTCCATCGGTTCAGGCAACTTCGATAACCGCTCTGTTCGACTGAACGACGAAGCAAATCTCGACGTTTTGAATCGAAGTTTCGCGGCGAGCCAAACTCGTTTGTTTGAAATCGACAAGCGTCAGTCGCGGGAACTAACGCTGAACGACGCCGGCAAGTTGAACCTGGTTAATCCCATTCAGCACGCGGCCACGGTGGCCTCGCCGGAGCTTTGATTTGGGCAGCTCTTCGTCAACCGCCGAAAGCCAAATCACCCGGCTCATTGACGCTTCCGTAGAACTTCCGCGCTTCCTCCGGCACTTCCAACATTTGAATCTTGCCGGCGCGGACCAGATTTCGGACTAACGTTTGCAGGGAAAAATCGGTGCCGGCCAGAGCCGCGATAAAATCCGGGACGGCCTCTTTTGGATAAATCGCGGCCAGCGGTTCGGCGCGATTTTCCACCACCGGGACCAGACCGCGTCCCACCGTCACGAGGCCACAGAGAAGGCGCATCTTTGCGCCGGTCATAAACGGCATGTCGACCGCGAGGACCACGAGGTGCGAAGTTTCCATCGCGGTCAAAGCTCTCGTTAGGCCACTGAGTGGACCTCGCGAAGGCGTCTCGTCGAGGAGGGGTCCGACATTGAAGGGCAGCCAGGCGGGCGGGCTCCGGACGGAAACGAAAATTTTTTCCGGCCGAAGACCTCGCAGAAGCTCGAGCTGCCGTTGCCAAAGAGGCTGGCCGCGAAAAATGATCTCCGCCTTATCTCTCCCCATCCGCCGAGACTCGCCGCCCGCGAGCAAAACGGCGCTGGTCGTTATTTCTGATCGCTCCCCACTTTTCTCCCTGGTCATCTGAGCGAAGTTTTGCGGAGGCAAACCGAAGTCGAAGCCGTTACGCGGCCGACAAAGTCGGCGAGGCCGGACTTTTCCATGTCTCACTGTCGTCGTCGTGCGCGAAAACGTCAGGAAAAATTGAGAGATGCTTCGACTTCGCTCAGCATGACAAAGGCAATGAAATCTCGTCATCCCCCAGCTTCGCTGCATCGCTCTTTCGTGCGATGATTCTCGATGAGCCTGTCGGAAGCAGAAGCGAAAGGCATCGGCGCTGGCAGCGTGATCCGCCGCAAACCGGACGGCGATTACGAATGCGTAACTGACGAGGTCGCGATCGAGGAGCCCCTGGAAATCCGGATTGGCCAGGATCCGCTCGCGGTCACGATGCGCACTCCGGGCAACGACGAGGAACTCGCGGCCGGCTTTCTTCTCTCTGAAGGAATCGTGCGCGCGCGGAGCGATCTGCGCGAGATCGGCCGGTGCACGTTACCCGCGTCGCTCGGCAACGTTCTCAACGTGACGCTGGCTGCCTCTGCCAGATTCACTCCTGCGTCGGCCCATCGCTTTGGCACGATCTCGACCAGCTGCGGACTTTGCGGCAAGACGAGCATCGAATTTATCCGCCAACAATTTCCACCGATTGATTCCAGGGCTGGAATCCGAATCGACGCGACGAAACTTCTCGAACTGCCCAAACGGCTGCGCGAAGCCCAGGGGAATTTTGCGCGGACGGGCGGAATTCACGCAGCGGCCATCTTCGATCTCGAAGGTAAACTCGTCGTCCTGCGCGAAGACATCGGGCGCCATAACGCGGTCGACAAGGCAATCGGCCGCGCGTTCCTCGACGAGCTGCTGCCGCTGGGGAATCACCTCATGATCGTAAGCGGACGTTCCTCGCTCGAGATCGTGCAGAAAGCCCTCGCCGCCGGGATTCCGATTGTCGCGGCCGTTTCCGCGCCGTCCAGCTTGGCGGTGAACTTCGCTCGCGAAAGCGGCCAGACGCTCATCGGCTTTCTGCGCCCACCGACCTTCAACGTCTATTCGCACATCGAACGCGTCGCGTTCGACAGTTAGCGACGCGGTGTTGCAGCCGTTTCGCCGTGCGAAGCATGTGATGACGCGAGAGCTGCAATTCGTTGCGCCGCCCACAGGGCGGCAGCGACAGGGGCGAGGATACAGAACGCCGCCATCTACCAGCGATGGAAGGCCGGATGGCCTTCTTTCACCGCCACGAATGTGCCGCGGCACGTCGCGCAAACTTTTCCGCCGCCGGTCAGCGTTCCTTCCACCGTGGCGCGATCGTCGGTCGACTCCACGACTTTGGCTGAAAGGAAAACCGGCCCGTTTGTCGGTGTGGGGCGCAGCAGCTTGATCGCGTAATCCGCGGTCACGGTGCAAGGCGTCCGGTCTGCCGCGGATTTGTTCATCAGGTAATAGGCAGCGGTCCAGTTGCAGTGGCAATCGAGCAGCGTCCCGATGATTCCGCCGTTGAGAACGCCGGGAAAAGCTTCATAGCGCGGCTCCGGTTTCCATTCCGCCACGACCTCTTCGCCGCGCGGAAAGCTCCGGATGCGCAAGCCTTCGGGATTCGCGGGACCGCAGCCCCAGCAGGCATTCCGCGGCGCGTATCGCTCTTGCAGCGACTGCGATTCAGTGTCCGCCATCGGTTCGCGCTACGCTCCGTTCGCCGCTGAGCCTGGATACGGCCGCAGTTGCGGACCGGTGTAGAGCGACCGTGGACGAATGAGACGATTGTGATCGTGTTGCTCGATAACGTGCGCGGCCCAACCCGCCACGCGTGAGACGGCAAAGATCGGCGTGTTCAATTCCGGCGGAAATTTCAGCATGGTGAAAACCGGCGCGGCGTAGAGATCGACGTTGGCGCACAATTGTTTCTCGCGCTCCATCGTCTTCTCCAGGTTTTCGCAGATCGGCACCCATTGTTCCTTGCCCAGCCGTTTCCCGAGATCGCGCGCAATTTCGCGCATGATCGGCACTCGGGAGTCGCCCGCTTTGTAAACGCGATGACCAAAGCCCATGATCTTTTTTTTCTGGGCCAGCGCATCCATCATCCATTTCTCAGCGCGATCGGCCGTTCCGATATCATCGAGCATTTTCATCGATTCTTCATTTGCGCCACCGTGCAGCGGCCCCTTCAGCGTTCCGCACGCCGAAGTGACGGCCGCATACATGTCCGCCAGGGTCGAGGCCGTGACGCGCGCCGCGAAAGTGGAGGCGTTGAATTCGTGGTCCGCGTACAGAATGTAAATCGTATCGAGCATCCGGATTTGCCAGGCCTGCGGCACGGCCCCGGTCAGCTTGTAGAAAAAATTACCGGCGTGAGTGAGATCGGGTTTGGCGGCAATGAGTTCCTGCCCCTGGGAAATCCGCCATCCATCGGTGATCAAGGTCGAGACGCGCGCGATGAGGCGGATCGCCTTGCGCACATTCGCCGGGTGCGAGTGATCGTTTAGGTCGGGATCGAACGGAGCGAGCATCGAAACACCCGTGCGCAGCATATCCATCGGGTGCGTGTTCTTCGGCATGAGCCGCAGCATCTCCAGCACTGGCTCCGGCAAAGCGCGTTCCGCCGCGAGCGCCTTGGAAAAATTCGCCAGCTGCTCCACTGTCGGCAGCTCGCCGTTCAACAACAGATAGGCGACTTCCTCAAAATTGGCTTTGCTCGCCATCTCATGGATGTCGTAACCGCGGTACATCAAACCCGCGTTCGGATCGACCCAGCAGATTTCCGTTTCCCCGGCGACCACGCCAGCCAGGCCCGGACTGTAAGAAGGTTTTGTTTCGGCGGTCATATTGTTATGTTTTCTTCTCGCTGAGCCCGCCCGCTAATCCCGTTCCTGTCATTTCAAGCGCAGTCGAGGAATCTCCCGCTGCGTCTGGCGGAGCGCACTCCTCATATAGTTAGAGATGTTTCGACTTCGCTCAACATGACAAAATAACCGGGCCAAACAAATTCAAGCTTTGTCATACCCTGGCCAGCTCTCCGCCGCCGGATCATATTCCAGGAGCTCATAAAGTTCTTTCCGCGTCTGCATTTTCTCCAGCCAGCTCCCCTGCGCCCCCTGCTCCTTCAACGCCCGGAAGAATTCATCCGTTGCCTTCATCGCCACCCGGAACGCGCTCATCGGAAAAATAACCATTCGATATCCGAATTCCGCGAGTTCCTTCAAACCAAGCAGTGGGCTCTTGCCGAACTCCGTCATGTTCGCGAGCAAGGGCACCTTTACCGCGCGTGCGAACTCCTCGAACTCTTCCGGGCTTTGCAACGCCTCGGGAAAAATCGCGTCCGCTCCGGCTTTGACATAAAGCAGAGCGCGCTTCACCGCGTCGTCGAAATTTTCTACCGCGCGCGCATCGGTTCGGGCCATGATTACAAAATCGGGATCGCGTCGGGCGCGCACCGCTGCCTTGATTTTCTCCGCCATCTCCTCGGCCGGAATGAGTATTTTTCCCGCCAGATGACCGCAACGCTTCGGAAATTCCTGGTCCTCGATGTGACAGCCCGCTAATCCAGCACGCTCCAATTCAAAAATCGTCCGCGCGACACTTTCCGCTCCGCCGAAGCCGGTATCGGCATCGACCAGCGCTGGGATTTTCACCGCCTTCGCGATGTATCCGGCGAGCTGCGCCACTTCCACCAGCGTGAGCAAGCCGATATCCGGCAGGCCAGCCGTCGCGTTCGCCAAACCGGCGCCACTAATATAAACCGCCGGAAATCCCGCGCGCTCCACCTGCCGCGCGAAGGCCGCGTTCGGCACGCCGGGCATCGCGACGCAACCATTGCGAATCAGCTCGCGTAATCGTGAAGCTGCGGTCATTCCGATGGCAGGATTTTTTTCCTCACTTCGTAATCTCAATCGATTTCATCAAGGCGCTGACATCAGGCGCCCGGTCAAAAGTCCAACAATGCTCCAACACGCGATCCGCCGCCTCCTGGCCGATCTTCGGCGCGGCCAGGTTCAGGAACTTCCCTTCCAGCTCAGAATCTTTCAGCCGGTTCTTGGCGTTGCCTAACGGGTAGTCGACGCGCTTGGTCAGGGTGCGGCCATCGGCCAGGTTCACGTGCACGATGTTCGCGACTGCTTTCGCGTAAAGGGCAGTCAGTTCGTCATTTCGTTCCACCTTCACGCCTTGCAGGAACGAGACGATGCCGGTCTCCGTGAAACGTTCGGGTGCGAACTGCCGGTCGGTCACCTCGCCATCGATCAACGCCACCGCCGTGATATACGGCAAACTATGGTCCGCGGTTTCGCGCTGTTGCGGCCGCCATTTCTCCGGTTCGCTCCCGATGATGTCGACTGAGGCGTCGTGGCTCTCGATCACCATCGTCTTCACCTGCGAGAGGTCCTCGATTTGGTTCCGAAGAAAGAGCGCCGCTTCGATGGCGCTCTGGCTGTGATACTCCGCCGGCCAATACTTAATGCTCGTCTTCAGAATCATCGACGCCGGGCCTTCCTCCGGCATCGCTTCCTTCGTCTTATCGAACACTTCGCGGATGTTGCCTAACGACACGCCAAGCTCTTTCTCGAATCCCATTGCGCCCTCGAAGATCGGGGCGGGCCCAGTCATGCCGGCGCGCGCCAGCAACGCCGCGTAAACCCCGAGCCGCGCTGCATTCGCAAAGGCCACGCCTTTCCAATGCGAAAGCTCACCGACGCGGGCCTGCCGGAACGCGGCGCAATGCACTCCGGCAATATTGATCGCGTGGCGCGTTCGCTCCGGGTCGAGCTTCATCAATTTCGCGCAAGCCAGCGCGGTCGAAAACGCACCGTAGGTCGGATGATCCCATCCGCGCGCGCGAATGCTCGCGGCATCGCAGAGGCGGCATTGCACTTCGTAGGCGATGGCCGTCGCGGTGATCATTTCCTGGCCCGTCGCGCCGACGCTCTCCCCTACCGCCAGCACGGCGGAAAAATTGTCGCTCGGATGCGCCGGTTCTTTCGAGAGGTAGGTGTCGTTGTAATCGAAGTAGCGAATGCAACAGCCGTTCGCGAGGGCGGCCCAATCCGGCGGCGCCTTGTGCGAAGTGCCGAAGACGGTGGCGCCATTTTTCGCCGAGAAATCCGAAACGACGTTGCGCGCGATCGTGCAGGGTTCTTCGTTCCAGGCGCCGAGCGCGCAGCCTAACGAGTCCAGCAGCCGCCGCTTCACTTCATGGACGACGTTCTGCGAAAGGTCTTCGAAATTCAGCGAGCAGGCGAAATGGGCGAGCTGGTGCGCGAGAGTCGGATTCGTCATAGAAAAGTGAAGCTGCAATGTGGCGATTAATCGGGGGGCGGCAAGCTCTGGGGGAGCGCACGCGCCGTCGCGTGCTGGCGAGGGCGCCCTCGCCGTCGCGAACTTTATCCCCGGGAAGAAAAGATTGTTTCGGCGAGGGCGCCAAAACCAGCACGCGAGGGCGCGTGCGCTCCCCAGAATCGGCTTGCCGCTTTCCCAGGATGAAAAGGCGGCGGTCTTTTCCTCCGTGCCCAATCGTGCAATTCGTGATTATGTCTCTCTCCACATGAGCAAAGTTTACTCAGATGCCACCGCGGCACTTGCCGGCCTGCTTCACGATAACATGACGATCGCGGCGGGCGGATTCGGGCTCTGCGGCATCCCGGAAAATCTGATTGCCGCCCTGCACGATAGCGGCGTGAAAGGCCTTACCATCGTCGGCAACAATGCGGGCGTCGATGGCTTCGGCATGGGAGTTCTCCTCACCACGCGGCAGGTGGAAAAGGTCATGGCCTCGTACGTCGGCGAGAACAAGGAGTTCGAGCGCCAGGTGCTGGCAGGCGAACTCGATCTGGAGCTCATTCCGCAGGGAACGCTGGCGGAGCGACTGCGCGCAGGGGGTGCGGGGATCCCGGGATTCTACACCCGCACCGGCTTCGGCACCAAACTCGCCGAGGGCAAGGAGACGAAAGTTTTCGACGGTAAAGAATACGTGCTCGAACCCGGCATCAAGGCCGAGGTCTCGCTGGTGAAGGCGTGGAAGGGGGACAAATCCGGCAACCTCATTTTTCGAAAAACCTCGCGGAACTTCAACCCAATGATCGCCAGTTGCGGCAAGATCTGCGTGGCCGAGGTCGAGCAACTCGTCGAGGTCGGCGAATTGGATCCCGACCAGGTCCACACGCCGGGCATCTTCGTCGATCGCATAATCCAGGGCCCGAGTTATGAAAAGCGGATCGAATTTCGCACCGTGCAAGGCAGCGCCGCGGCGAAGAAAGATAACCCCATCCGCGATTTGATGGCGAAGCGTGCCGCGCAGGAGTTGCGCGACGGCTACTACGTCAACCTCGGTATCGGCATCCCGACTCTGGTGGCCAATTACATTCCCGAAGGCATGAACGTCACGCTGCAATCGGAGAATGGTCTGCTCGGGATCGGGCCATTTCCCACCGAGGAGGAGGTGGACGCCGACCTGATCAACGCCGGCAAACAAACCATCACCACGATGCCCGGCTCGGCTTTTTTCTCGAGCGCCGACTCGTTCAACATGATTCGCGGCGGTCACATTGATCTCGCGATTCTCGGCGCCTTCGAGGTCACGGACAGAGGCGACATCGCGAATTGGATGATTCCCGGCAAGATGGTGAAAGGTCCCGGTGGCGCGATGGACCTCGTCGCGGGAGTGCAGCGCGTCGTTGCCGTGATGGAGCACACGTCGAAGGACGGCAGCCCGAAGATTTTGAAGGAGTGCACGCTGCCGATCACGGGCCTTGGAGTCGTCAACCTCATCATCACCGATCTGTGCGTGTTCGAGGTAAAGAAGGGCGGCGGCCTCGTCCTCACCGAGCTGCATCCCGGCGTCACAGTCGACGACATCCGCGCCAAGACCGGCGCGCCGTTCGATATTGCGCTGAAGACCTGATCGCGAGCGGCGCGATGTGCGGGGAAAAGATTGTAAGCGGAATGGCGCCCGCAGATACTCGGCGCGCTTAAGATGAGCGACCGCAATTTCTTCGCCGAGTTGAAACGGCGCAACGTTTACAAGGTCGCGGTCGCGTACGCGATTGTCGGCTGGCTCCTGGTTCAAATTACGACGCAGGTTTTCCCCTTCCTGGAGATCCCGACCTGGGTAGTGCGCCTGGTGATCGCGCTGGTCGCAATCGGATTCCCGATTGCTCTGGTAATCGCCTGGGCTTTTGAGCTCACGCCCGAGGGGATCAAGCGCACGGAGGATGTCGAGCGTCCCGCGGTGAGCGGTTCAAGAAATCGCACCTGGGTCTATGTCGTCGTAATTGGAGCCGCGTTTTCCATTGGATTGTTTTTTATTGGACGGTACACGGCCAGGAATCCCGCCGTTGTGGCTGCCAGCGAATTACTGGCAAAATCGATCGCAGTCCTGCCGTTCGACAATCTGAGCCGCGACCCAGACAACGCTTATTTCGCCGAAGGCGTGCAGGACGAGATCCTGACGCGATTGGCGAAAGTGGCCGACCTGAAAGTGATTTCGCGCACTTCCACGCAGCGCTTTAAGAGCTCTCCTGACGATCTCCCGCAGATCGCCCGGCAACTGGGCGTGCTCCACATTCTGGAAGGTAGCGTGCAGAAATCGGGCGACTCCGTGCGCGTGAATGTGCAGCTGATCAACGCCCTGACTGACGCGCATCTCTGGGCCGAAATCTACGATCGCAAGCTGACCGATATTTTCGCGGTGGAAAGCGACATCGCCAAGACGATTGCCGACACCTTGCAGGCGAAGCTCACCGGCTCGGAAAAGCAGATGATGGCGGCGCAACCAACGACCGACACAACCGCCTACGAGCTGTACCACAAAGGCAGATCGCTTTGGAACAAGCGTTCCGGCGACAACATTCCGAAAGCGATCGCATTCTACGAGCAGGCGATCGCGCAGGATCCGAATTATGCGCTGGCCTACGCAGGCCTGGGCCAAGCCTATATCCTGCTGCCCTTTTACACCGGCGCCGACCGGCGCGCCGTAGTCCCGAAGGCGAAAGACGCCGCGCTCAAAGCTCTTCGGCTTGATCCGAACGTAGCCGAAGCGCATCTCGCGCTCGGCAAGATATTCTTCTTTGGCGAAATCGATTTGGCTGCGGCCAATCGCGAATATCAACGAGCAGTCGAACTCAAACCCAATGACGCGGCGGCACATCATTGGTTCGGCAATGACACTCTGGCGGCGCTCGGCCGCTTCGACGAAGCTATTGCCGAGAGCAAGCGCGCGGTAGAATTAGATCCGCTCTCGACGGTTATTAATGCGGATTTCGGCTCAACTTTCGTCTATGCCCACCGCTACCGCGAGGCGGTGGCGCAACTGCGGAAAACGCTCCAGATCGATCCGACCGACTTCTACGCGCACTTTAATCTCGGCATTGCTCTTCAAGCGATGGGCGATCTTTCTGGCGCGACTGTCGAATACGAAAAGGCAAAGCAGTTAGGCGACAACCCACTTATCTCGACGCTCTGTGCTCAAGCTAAAGCTTACGCTGGGGACAAGGAGGCCGCGTCGCGCATGCTAAGCGATCTCGACAAGATGAGTACGCAACGTGAGGTCGTGGGATACTGGCGCGCCCTGCTTTATCTCAGCCTGAACAATAAAGAGGAAGCGCTCCGCTGGCTCGAACAGGGCTACGAGGAACGCGACGGCTCCAACATTAGCTGGATCAAGGTAGATCCACTGCTCGATCCATTGCACGGCGATCCGCGCTTCGAAGCGCTGATCCAAAAAGTCGTGGCGCCAAAACCACAACCTTGAAGATCGACAACCTGTTCGCCGAGCTGAAGCGCCGGAACGTCATCCGTTTTGCGGGGCTGTATCTGGTCGGTGCATGGCTGCTCACCCAGGTGGCGAGCACAGTGCTGCCGATGTTCGGCGCGCCTGATTGGTTGCCGCGGACCATTGTCATCCTGCTGGCGATCGGATTTCTTCCCGCACTGGTTTTCAGTTGGGTTTTCGAAATGACGCCGCAGGGCCTCAAGCGGGATGAGGATGTCGCGCCTGAGCAATCCATCGCCCCCCAAACCGCGCGGCGTATGAACCGCATGATCATCGCGGTGCTGGTGCTCGCGCTGGCTTATTTCGCTTTGGATAAATTCGTGCTCGGGCCGCGCCGTGCCGCCGCGCCTAACGAGTTATCCCCCTCCGTCAGCACGCAATCGATTGCGGTCCTGCCTTTCGTCAATATGAGCTCAGACAAGGAGCAGGAATATTTTTCCGATGGCCTGTCGGAAGAGCTGCTGAACCAGTTGGCCCAGGTCCCGCAGTTGCGTGTGATCGCGCGGACTTCGTCGTTTTCGTTCAAGGGCAAGGAAGTCGACGTCTCAACGATCGCTAAAGCGCTCAACGTGGCCAATGTGCTCGAAGGCAGCGTACGCCGGTCCGCCAATACTTTGCGGGTTACCGCGCAGTTGATCCGTGCTTCCGATAGTTCGCATCTGTGGTCGCAGACTTATGACCGCGACCGGACAGACATCTTCAAGGTTCAGGACGAGATCGCCGCTGATGTGGTGGCGGCGCTCAAGGTGAAGCTGTTACCCACCCAGGAGCTACCGAAGGCGCCTCGGACCAATAATCCCGAAGCGTACCAGCAATACTTACAGGGCCGCTATTACCTGAACCGCTTCTCAATCGCGGATTTGGAAAAGGCGCGCGTTTTTCTCGAGCGCTCCTCCGAATTAGATCCGACGTTTCCCCTGGCGTGGGCGGCCTTGTCGCAAGTCTGGAATCTCCAGACCGGCTGGTCGGACAAACTCACGCGCGCGGAATTTGACGCGGGCGTGTTGCGAGCGAGAGACGCGGCCGATCGCGCTCTGAAGTTAGATCCAAATTTGCCCGAGGCGCTCACGGCCCGGTTCGCCATTCAATTCTATTTCGATTTCGACTGGAAAGGCGGAGCAGAGACGATCAAGCGGGCCCAGACCTTCGCGCCTTCTGACCCTCTGGTCCTCATCTCCGCAGCTCAGGTGGCGGCTATTTTCGGCGACTACGCCCGCGGGGTGGACCTCGCGCGCCGGGCGGTGGCGCACGATCCGGTGAACGCGCAGGTTCGGGTTTATCTGGGGACCGCGCTGTTACAAGCGCGCAAGCCGACCGAGTCACGCACCGAATACGAACATGTGGCGGAGCTGAATCCGTCCACACCCTGGGCCTATGCCGGGGGTGGAATGGTGGATCTTTTCGAGGGGAAAAATGCGGAGGCGCTGGCCGCGGCTGAACATGAAACCACTGAGTTCGCCCGCCTGGTGGTTTCCGCCGTCGCGCTTTGGAACCTTGGTCGCAAAGAGGAGTCAGACGCGGCGCTGGCTACCTTGATTAAAGACGACGCCGACGTAGGCGCCTTTCAGATCGCGGAGGTCTACAGTGGGCGCGGTGAGAAGGACAACGCGTTCCTTTGGCTGGACCGGGCGCGCCGCCAGCAAGACCCAGGAATAGCCTACTACCCTAACGATCCCCTGCTCGACTCTCTCCGTTCCGATCCGCGCTGGGCGACGTTCCAACGCTCGATCGGCTTGGCTAAGGACCAACTGAAATGAGTGCGGCGCAAGGCAAGCTTAACGAACGCGAAAGGCGCGCATCCAACGCCGGAGACTTGTCCAATGCGTCCGCCGCCGCGTAAGCACCCTTCGAAATACGGTGTCATCACACTTCGTTTCCGAAAAAGAAGCCGCACGCTCACCTACGCGCAGAAAGGCGGCAATCAAAGCACGGCCGACTGCAACGGCGTCAGCCTCGATGCGCACATCCATGCGCTCTATGGATTGACGCTGCAACGGCCCGGGAAAAAAGTCCTCATGATCGGCTGCGGCGGCGGCACTCTTGGGAGCATGCTCGCGCGCGCAGGCCGGCAGGTTTCGATTGTTGATATCGACCCCGTCTCGTTCACGCTGGCCCGGCGTTACTTCGGCCTGCCACGGAACGTCGCATGTCATGTAGGTGACGGACTGGCGTTCATGCAAAAGACGCGGCGGCGTTATGACATAGTGATTATCGATGCTTTTACGGGGGAGAATATTCCCGCCCACATGAAAGGCGCGGCATTTTTTGATGCGGTCGGCCGCTGTCTTCGAAAGGACGGCTTCGCCCTGGTCAATGTTTGCCTGGAACGGAAGGGAGATCCGATTGCCGATCGGATTGCCGCGGGATTCAAAGAAAGAGGTTGGCCTGTTCGCCTTTTGGATAGCCCGGGCGGGGAGCGCAACGCTATCGTTCTTGCGGGACAGGTGAGCAATCTGCGCCGGCCAAGATTATTAATCCCACCTCAAGCTGGCGCGGGACAAACTGGCCAGGAACTTCGGGCCATGCGCTTCCGGCGTAGACGCGCGGTTTCTCAACGCACCCAGGAGCGTCCAACGCCGGAACGTGACCGCGGCCCGCGCGACCAGAGAATTAAATCACGTCGCCCGCTCTCGCGGACAGAGCAGCACCAACACTGACGCGATCGTCCAGCAGGCGATCATAAAAATAAATCCCCCATTGAATGAGCCGGTGCGCTGACTCAGCTCGCCGATGATTTTGGGGCCGACGAATCCGCCAATGCTAGCCGTGCAAT
>JBEEHO010000156.1:0-22840 GCA_041167425.1 Verrucomicrobiota bacterium
GCCCGATCCCGCCAGGACCGATTGCCCTTATCCGGGGCTGCGCGCTTATTTTACCGGCGAACGCGATTGGTATTTTGGCCGCGAGGAACATGTCGACGCGATGCTGTCGCGTCTCGAGGAGAGCCGCTTTCTGGCCGTCGTCGGCTCGAGCGGTTCGGGGAAATCCTCGCTCGTTTTCGCCGGGCTGATCCCGGCGTTAAGCGAAGGGCAACTCGCCGGTTCACGCCGCGATGCGAAGGGGAACCCGGCGCCGTGGAGTGTGATCTGTTTCAATCCCGGCAACGATCCGCTGGCCGAGCTGGCTGCGGCAATTACGAAAGCCGCAGTGAAAAAAGACGATCCGCACCTGGCCGGTTATGTCCGGGCTGCGCTGGAATCGAGCGGCGGTTTGATCGAAGCGCTTAATATTGCGGGAGTCATCGACCCGAGTCGGGAGACGCTGGTTTATGCGGACCAGTTCGAGGAACTTTTTCGTTTTGGCGAAAAGGCCTCACGCGCCGCGCAGGAGAACGCGCTCCGGTTCGCGCAGCTGTTCGTGGCCGCAGCGGAACAAGCGCAGGTTCGGTTACACATTCTGCTTTCGATGCGTTCGGAATTCATCGGCCAGTGCGAGGCTTTCCCCGGCCTTTCGGAGATTGTGAGCCGGAGCCAATTCCTCACGCCGCGACTCAGCCGCAAACAACTCGAGCGTTCGTTAACCTGTCCGGCGGCCGCAGTGGGATGGAAGCTCGCGCCGGATGCGCTTACCGCCATTCTGAACGATTGCGGGAATTCTCCCGACCAACTTCCCCTGGCGCAGCACATCCTCCGGCGCATGTGGATGCGGGCCGCGCGAGCGAAACGGCAGGAGCTAACGCTCGACGATTACAACGCCGAAGGAGGGATCCGCAATTCAATCGCGGAGCACGGCAAGGAAATCCTCGAGGAACTTCCACAGCCCGGCGGCACGGAAGTAACGCGCATTCTTTTCATGGCGCTGTGCGAGCAGCGGGAAGAGGGACCGCTTGTCCGCCGCTTGAGCACGCGCGCGGAAGTCGAGGCGATCGCGGGCGAGAACGGCGCGCTCGTGTCGAACGTGATTGCCGCCTTTTCGGGAAACGATCCCGGGTTCATCGAGGAGGACGATGGCTGGCTCGACGTGAGGCACGAGGCCGTCCTCCGGCAGTGGCCATTGATTAGCGAATGGCGCACGATCGAAGGCGAATCGGAAACCTGGCTGCACGAACTCTCTCAAGCCGCCAGGGATTACGAGAAAGAATCCGACAAGATGGAGCTCTGGCGCGGCAATGACCTGCGCGAAGCGGAAACGTGGTTTCGCAAAGAGAAACCATCCGAAGCTTGGGCGATTCGACACGGAGTCAGGAACTGGGAGAAGTGTGTTCGATTCCTCGAAACCAGCCGGCAGGCGGCCGTCGAGCTGGAAGAACAGAAGAAAAGGGAAGCGCGCGAAGCCCGGGAAGAAAAAGAGCGCCGCCAAAAGCGATGGCTTACGGCCATGGGGGCAGTGGCGCTCGCGTTGTTCGTCATTGGAATCGTCATGTTCAGTCTTTGGAAAAGTGCGGCGAATAGTACGGAGAGAGCGGAGGCGGCGGCGGCCAGCGTGGGAGCTGCGGCAGCAGATATTGTCGCCAGCGGCAGGGCGGCGCTTTCTGATGCTGAGGAGCGCACGACGAAACTCATCGAGGAATTCAGGCGGGCCGCGACCGGCCCCGCGCCGAACAAAGATGCGATTGATGGACTTGAGGCCGCCAAGGCCGCATCGGAAAACGCAGCCAGGGCTATCGAGAAACTAGCCAACGCTTGTGAGACAGCTGCGGGAACCAGTGGCAATAAAGATTTGAAAGAACTGGTTAAGACATTGAAGGCGCAAGCGGCCGAAGTCCGTCAGCGCTACGACGGATTACAAAATACCGCCGATGCCTGGGACGCCGTGAAGGACTCGATCAATATGCGGCTCACCCGTGCTGAAGAGGCGCTGACTGGGCTCCTCGGGAAAGACCCGATCGATGCCTCCGTGGTCAAAGACAAAGAGAAGGAAATCCTGGCCGCGACGGTCAATCTCGACGGCATTGCCGCGATCCGAAATGCGGCGATCGCCTTTAAATTCTACGGCGACAAGTATGAACCATTCTCGAAAAGAATCGCTGAAATCGAAAAGACACTCAGTGCTGTCAGCAAGATGCAAACGAACGTTTCCACCGGACCGACTCTCTGGGAATGGAAGCCTGACAAAGCAGTGGCGTTGAAACACAGAGGCAAGGTGACTCGAGCGCACTTCGGACCGGTGCCGGATAAAGTTCCGTTGATCGCCACCGGATGTGAGGATGGCAGCATCGCGTTGTGGAAAGACGGCACGTCTCGCTCGACTATTGCTGCCGGGGGCCCGGTTAATGACTTCGCTTTCAGCCCAGCGGGCGACGCAATAGCGATCGCCACCGACGAAAGCACCGTGCGGGTCGTTCGAGGGTTGGGGTTGACGCGCAAGACCTCATCTTTCGCCCAAGGCAAGGATTCGATCACCGATGTCGAGTTCAGCCACGGAGGCGAGCGGATCGCGTCCGCCAGCGCGGATCACACCGTTCGTGTTTTTGACTCCCGGTCGATGACCCAGCTTTTCGCCAGCCCGACTTTGCCGGGGATTGTGTCGGCAGTGCAATTCCATCGCGGCGATAATCTGGTGGTCAGTGGTTGCGATGATGGCGTGGTGCGTCTTCACACGATCGATCAGCCTGAAACTCAAATTCTCGGGTCAATGGGCGCGCCGGCTCGTCGACCCGAATTCAGTTACGACGGCAAATTTGTTATCGCCGCTGGTGGCGATAAATCGGTGAATGTTTTTTCGGTCGCCGAGAGGCGCGAGATCACCCACGTGAGTCATCCGGCGGACGTCACGCAGGCGACTTTCCGGCCGGTCATTGACCCCAAAGGTTTCACCTTCATCACGTGTGACGTAAAAGGGGACGTGCGGTTTGTGCGCGTGGAGGACGTCTCCACCACCGCTCGAGTCCACCACAAAGTTCTCCAGCCGCACCATCCCGGTCCGGTGCGTTCCGCCATCTGGAGCCCGGATGGCCGCCTGTTTGCCACAGTGGGCGGGGGCGAAGTAATGGTGTGGGAAGGCTCGACAGACGATCCAGCCTGTCGCTTACGGCTTACCGGTCTGGGCGACACCTCCCGCTCCGAGTTCTCACCCGATTCCAAGTGGCTGGTCACCTACGGCGGCAGCGATACGGCGTACGTCTGGGATCTCCGGTCCATTTCACCCAAGCAAGCCGCGGCAGAATGAATGATTGTGATGGTGCGCGGTGCAGGGTTCGAACCTGCGACCCCTACCGTGTCAAGGTAATGCTCTACCACTGAGCTAACCGCGCATGGGAAATCAGTGACAAGTGACGAGTGACGCGGGAAGAGTCAAGCGAGGAGTGGCGTCGCGGAACGCCGGGCGAATAGGAAGAGGACGAGCCTTGGATCGTCCGTCAACCTGCGGAAGCAGGAGCGTGCGCAGGTCAAGCGCGAAGCGCGCGAAATTAAGCGGCCAGCTTGGCCGCGTCTTTGTGGCCGAGAATGCGCACCGTCTGCTGAAGCTGCTCCACTTTGAGCGGCTTCTTCAAAACGGTGATGGGCCCTTTGGACAGAATCCGATCGAGCATTTCGCTGTCGGGATATCCGGTGATGACTACAATCGGCAATTCCGGATCGGCTTCTTTGGCGGCGTCGTAAACATCATCAGCGGGACCATCCGGCAATTTCAGATCGAGAAAAAGCAGATCGAATTTTTGTTTCGCGAGCGCGGCAATCGCTTCTTTCACGGTTCCAACCACAACGCGGCTGAACCCAATTTTCTTGAGGAAAATCTTGAACAAACTCTGCAAACTCTCGTCGTCATCGACCACGAGCACAGTCGGTTGTCCCGACTTGTCTTCCTTCAAAATGTCCTTATCGAGCGACGCTTTTTTGATCCGCCAGCGACCACCGATCTGGATCGCGGGCAACTGCCCGCGCTGCACCAGATAGTAAACGGTCGGTAACGGAATCCGGAGGTATTTGGCCGTTTCCTTGACCGTCAGAAGGTTATGCATTGGAGAAAAACAGCAACTTGCTACGTAATGGGCAAGCCTTTTCGCTGAAAGGAGCATTATAACTTTTATAGTCCATGTCAATGCATAGTTCTAAATCGGAGACTGCGTAACGCACACGACGAAGCTAATTTGACCAATTTGGTCGTTGGAGCAGGATGAATTGGACGGCACGCAACGGTCACATCCCGACTGGACAAGGAGGGAGGGGCAGTTGACTATTCCCCCCTTCGATGAGCGCTCTTTTCTTCAAGCGGTTTCTCCAGCGTCCTTTTCAAATCGCCTCGATCATGCCGAGCTCAAAGGCGATGGTGAAGCGAGTCGCCCGGAAGATGGATTTTAGCGAACCGCGCGTGATCGCGGAATACGGCCCGGGTGAGGGCGTGCACTCCCGCGAAATCGCGCGCCGGATGCCGCCCGGATCCAAGCTGCTCCTCTTCGAACTGGATCCGGCGTTTTCCCGCGACCTCCAGCGCCAGTTCGCGAACGATCCTCGCGTGCATGTGATCAATGGCGACGCCGCGCGGTTGACCGAGGAGCTCGAGCGCCGCGGCATCGCAAAATGCGATTACATTCTTTCCGGCATTCCGTTCAGCATCCTCGAAATCAAAAAGAAACGCGCCCTGCTCGAAAAAACATACGAGGCGCTGGCGGAGGGCGGCAGCTTCATCATCTACCAGGTCACCAACGAACTGCGCCAGCATGCGAAGCTGTTCGATCGCGCGGATTCGGAATATTTCCTGCAAAATATTCCGCCCATGTTCATCACCGTTTTTCATAAGGCGAATCGGCGGAACGGGCATCGGCGTCCACTCCGACAAGCGGCGACGGAACTTTCTACGAATCACCATTCGGCATGATGTCGATGCGGCTGGAAAAGGACTCGATGGGCGAGATGTCCGTCCCGGAGTCCGCGCTCTATGGCGCGTCGACCCAGCGCGCGGTCCTTAATTTTCCCATCAGCGGTTATCGTTTTTCGCGGCCGTTCATTCGCGCCCTGGGGTTGATTAAATGGGCCGCGGCGCAGGCGAATGCCGATCTGGGTTTGCTCGATGCGCATCGGTGCGCCTTCATCGTTCAGGCCGCGGAAGAAGTGGTGGAGGGAAAACTCGACGAGCATTTTCCGCTCGATATTTTCCAGACCGGTTCCGGCACGAGCACGAACACGAACGCGAACGAGGTGATCTCGAACCGTTGCAGCCAGCTCGCCGGGAAGGAAATCGGCGCGCGCGATCCGGTTCATCCGAACGATCATGTTAATATGGGTCAGTCGAGCAACGATGTGATCCCATCGGCCATTCACATCAGCGCCGCGGAACAGCTCAAGAATGGTCTTATCCCGGCGCTGGAGAAATTGCAGGGCGCGCTCGATCGAAAGGCGAATGAATTCTGGGGGATCATCAAGATTGGGCGCACCCATCTGATGGACGCCACGCCAGTCCGACTCGGGCAGGAATTCAGCGGATACGCGTGGCAAATTATCCATGCACGCGACCGCGCCAAACGCGCTCTCGCTGGCCTCGAGGAACTCGCGCTTGGGGGGACGGCGGTCGGCACCGGCCTGAATCGCCACATCGATTTCCCCGGAAAAGTGATGCGGCATCTGGAGCAGCGCACCGGGATCAAATTCCGCGAAGCCCAAAATCATTTTGAAGCGCAGGGCGCGAAAGACGCCGTGGTCGAAACAAGCGGCCAGCTAAAAACGATCGCGGTGAGCCTTTTCAAAATCGCGAACGACATCCGCTGGCTCGGCAGCGGCCCGCGTTGCGGCATCGGCGAGATTCACCTGCCGGCCACGCAACCGGGCAGCTCGATCATGCCCGGCAAAGTGAATCCGGTGTTATGCGAATCGGTCATGATGGTTTGCGCGCAGGTTTTCGGCAACGACAGCGCCGTAACCTGGTCCGGCGCGAACGGAAATTTCGAGCTCAACGTGATGATGCCGGTCATGGCGCACAATCTTCTCGAGAGCATCCGGCTGCTCGCGAATGCCGCGGACGCGTTCTGCGAAAAATGCGTGGTGGGGATTGAAGCGAACGAAGAGCGATGCCGCGAGCTGGTCGAGCTCTCGATGGCGATGGTCACCAGCCTAGCGCCGAAGATTGGGTATGATCGCGCGGCTGAGATCGCGAAAGAAAGTGCGAAGACGGGACGGACCGTCCGCGAGATCTGCCTTGAGAAAAAAATTCTTCCCGCCGGCGAGCTGGAGCGCGCACTGGATCCGGTGGCGATGACGGAGCCCGGTGGCGAAGGTTCCGGCGGCGGATAAGGATCATGTTTAGAATCAGAGCCGCGGCGGCTGTCGTTGCATTGGTTTCCACGCTGACGAATCTCTCGGGCGCTCCTGAGAAAAAGGTGATCGACCTCGCTGCGATCATCACTAAGAGCGACGCTTCGTCCGCGCTCGGTGAGCCCGTCAAAGATCCGCAATCGCGGGATGATGAGGGGACCGATGGCTCTTATTCCCGCTGCAATTATTACAGCCAGAACCCCGGCCGGTCGCTCGTCTTGCGGCTGCGCCAGGCGTCCACGGGCCAACTGGAACCGGTGAAACAACTGGAGGAGTTGATGGCGGGAAACGCGAAGATGAAAGCGCTCTCTGGTTTCGGAGACAAGGCCGCCCTCGCAAGCGAAGGCGGGCAAAGCGGAGCGTCCCATCTTCTGATGCTTTATGTGGTGAAGAGAAACGCCTTTGTCACCGTGGGGATCAGCGGGATCGGGGACGAGAAAGTGGCGCTCGAGAAGGCAAAGATTCTTGCGCGCAAGATCCTGGCGAAGCTTTAGAATCCGAACTGCATTTCCTTATGGTTGCAAACGTCAACGGTCCGCATTTCTCCGGTGGCGCGAACATCGCGATCAAATGTCCGAGCCATACCTACGAGCAAATGCTCGCGTTCTATCGCGACACACTCGGGCTGCCTCTAATCGAAGAGGAAGATGACGGCTGTATTTTCCAATTCGGTCCGAACCGGCTCTGGATCGATCGGGTCCCGAATTTGAGTCACCCGGATATCTGGCTGGAGCTGGAAACGAACGACACGGAAGCAGCGGCGTCCTACTTGAAGATCAACGGGATCCCACGCCGTGACGAAGTGGAACAGCTGCGCGAAGATTTTGACGGCTTTTGGATTTCCGATCCCGCCGGCGTGATTCATCTCGTGGTCGGCGACGAAGAATGATGTAAAGGCGCTTGTGCCAAGCGCCTATCAGTTGGGTCATGCGCCTGGCACAGGCGCCTCTACATTTTGATATGACGACCCACTATGGTGAGGTCGCGCTCGACCCCATCCACATTGGCGATGCGCGGAAGAAATCCCCACTGTTCAAAACCGAATCGCTCGAATAATCGCAGGCTCGGTTCATTGTGCGCGAAAACGCATCCGACCAGCGCCGTGATTCCCAAACGGGGAGAATGCGCGATCGCTTTTTCCAGCAGCGCCGCTCCCACTCCAGCCCGCCGGAATTTCTCGCTCACGTAAATGCTGATTTCCGCCGTGCCGCGATAAGCGCTTCGGGCGATGAAAGAATGAAAACTCAGCCAGCCGGCGATCCTGCCGTCGATCGGGGCAATCCAAAGAGGGTGGGATTCCGGCGTGTGCGCCCGGAACCACGGCAACCGCTGCTCGACTGAAACGGTTTCCAATTGCGCCGTCGAAATCCGCGTGAGAATGGCGGCGTTGTAAATCTCGACGATCGCGGGAAGATCCGCTTCCACGGCGTCGCGGATCATTAGGCCGGGGAGTGGCGGTCTATGAGCGCCGATCTTCGTTGCGTTGGCAGCGACGGCGCTCATGGAGCGACGCTACAGCGCGACCGGCACCGTCTGGAAAAAAATATTGTCGAAGGTAGGCTGGAACGCGCGTCCGCTCGTTTCGCCAATCCGAAATCGCACGCTGATTTTCGTTTGCGCCGCGCAATGCACCTCCACTTCGCTGCGGCCGCGTTGCGCGAGCATCGCGCGGATCGCGCCGGCGGCGAGCTCGGGGGTATTGCAATCGCGGCTGAGATGACCCAGCACCACGCGCTCGATTTTTCCGGAAAGCAATTGCTCGATCACGGTGGCGGCGGCGGAGTTGGAAAGATGGCCGTGACGCGATTGGATCCGCTGCTTCACCGGCCACGGGCGATGTGGATCGTCCTGCAAAAGTTTCTCGTCGTGGTTGGTCTCGATCACGAGGGTATGAACCTGCCGCAGACGTTCGACCACCATTTTCGTGGCATAACCGAGATCCGTGATGAATCCGAGCGCGCTGGAGCCGGAATGAAAAGCGTAACCCACCGGATCGACGGCATCGTGCGGAACCGAAAACGTCTGGACGTGGATATCGCAGATCGAAAAATCGGCTCCGGTGCGAAACAGTCGCCAATTCCGATGCCCGGACAACGTGCCGCAGCGAATGGCTTCGGCCGTGAGCGAATTGCAATAGATCGGGATTTGAAATTTCCGGCAGAGCACTTCGAGACCGCAAACGTGATCGCCGTGCTCGTGGGTGAGGAGCACGCCATCGAGCTGCCGCGGAGTGATTCCGCATTGCTCGAGGCGCAGGACGAGCTGGCGCGCGCTCAATCCGCCATCGACCAGCAACCGGCAATGATCGGTCGCGACCAGCGCGCTGTTTCCGGCGCTGCCGCTGCCGAGCATCGTCAAAGTGAACACGTTCGATTAGTAACGGACGCGCTCGGGATTCTCAAACAGAATTGCCTTTTGCTCGCACAAAAAACCGTGACCCGCGCTTCAACCTTGCACTGGGACGGCTGCACCTGCACCATCCCCGCATGAAACCATTCTTCCTCTCGATTCTGATCGGCGCCCTCGCTCTCATTCAACCCACGCTCACGCGCGCCGATGAAGCGAGCCATCGCAAGTCCGCCGAATCCTTGCTGAGCATGATGAACATGGACGCGGTCATGAGCCAATCGATCGATCAGATGCTCGCCCTTCAGATCAAGCAGAACCCGGCCATCGCTCCTTACGAACAGGAGATGAAAACTTTTCTGAAGAAATATATGAGCTGGGAAGGGCTCAAGGACGACATGGTCAAAATTTATACGGACGAGTTTTCCGAGACGGAATTGAACGATCTGAATAAATTTTACCAGACACCGCTGGGAAAAAAGACGCTCCAGAAAATGCCGATATTACTTTCCAAGGGCGCGGAGCTGGGTCAGCGGCGCGTGCAGGAGCATTTGCCGGAATTGCAAACCGCCATCGCCGCGAAGGAAAAAGCGAAAAAGACGCCGTAGCGCCGGCATCTACCCGGCATTCGTGAGCGCAAGCACGCGCTCCTTTTTCGCTCCGTAATCCAGGGAGCGGAACCGGCGGATTTCCTTCAGCCGGCGCATGCCGTTGAGGGTATCGAGAAATTGCGTGTAGCTCGCGGCCAGCTCGGTGGTCTCGAGGTATCGCCCGCGCAGATTGCGATCGTGAAATGCGCGGGGGTTTTTCGACGCGAAAAGATGGAAACGGAGCCAGCGCCGGTCGGTCCGCGAAACCTTTTGCGTCTTTCGAAAAAACGCGACGAATAAGAGCAGGACGAGATAGGTGTCGACCTGCGCCTGGAGTTCGAGGTTGCGCGCGTAATCCTCGGAGTGGATCTCGCGCTGCCCGAGCTTGAATTGAAGCGCGGCGTGGAGCGCGTGATTGATTTCCTCCACGAAGGCAATGAGCGAGCGGATGTTGAGGTCGCTCAACCCGGAGCGCGGGTCGTGCCGCTCAAGCTGTTCAATCAGCCAGCGCGAATAATAAATGCCGACATAAAGCTGGTCGTCCGCGCGCCGGAGAAAAGTGCGGGCCAGCTCGCTCAACTCGCGGGCCGAGGCGCCGGCGAGGGATGAGAGTTGGGCGCAACGGCCGCGGTCGATCAGGCAATCCTCGAGATTGATTCCAACCTGCGCGTAAGTCCTTTCGAAAAGCTGCTGGATCTGACTAAAAAGTGTTTCGTTCATCGCCGATCAAGGCCTCACACGCCGGGGCGCGACGGTTCACAACGGGAAACCAATATTTCTGAAATAATTCGTGACATTGCTTTGTCATCTTTGCGTGAGGAAATCAGAGATGCAGGGCGGCGGTGCCGTCATCATCGAGGTTGAGCAATTGATCGGAGAGCCGGTTGAGCGCGAGCCGCACTTCGTGGAAACGGTCCGCCAGCTCTTCATAGACACCGCTCAAATCGCAACGGCGCGCGGTCGCGTGCGAAGAGACGAGCTGAAAATTTGTCCGGCCGATCTGCTCGTAGAAGGCGAGGTCCGGCGCGCCGCGCAGACTGCGCCGCTGCGTGTTTTCGTGAAAGATGCCGCTGATGAAAAGCGAGTAATTGCCCACGTGCGCCCTCAACAAGAAGGCTTGCTCCGGGGTCGCCCGGGTGAGGGCGATCAGCATGTCGGAAACATATTGGCGCCCGCGATCGTGGCCCGGGTGTGGCGCGCGCAGACCGTTGACGCGGGAAAAAGTTTCCAAAAGCGAAGCGACGTAATCGCACAATTTGCGATCGATGATTCCCACATCCCGCAAGACGTGACGCGCGAGAACGTAGAAATAAAGATGCGAGGAGATGGCAAGATGGCCCGCATGGGAAAGGATCGCGTCGATCAGCCGCGGGCAGTCGAGCACGGAATCGCGAGTTTCGCCGTCGCTCAAAAGTTCGATCAAAGAAACGTGATCGGTGCGGGAGCGCGCGAGAGTGCGAACGACAAAGTCGAAATCAGCCGCGGTGAAGCGCTCCCGACAATTCGCCCGAATCATCGAGAGCGAAGTATTAGCATCGGCCATGCCGCTGACAAGCTCGACGTTTGAAGGAAAAACTTCCGCACGCGGTGGATGACAGTCAGGCGCGAGGAAAGATTCCCGCCACGGCGGGCGCTGCTTTCTCGCGCAACCGGGTGCAGGGCGCCTCGAAGAAACGATAGAACAATGCGCTGAGCACGATGGCTCCGCCGATTTGGAGGATGAATGAGGCGATCGCCTGGAACGGCGACTTTTCCGAATCGCGAAAGACCGAACGGGTCACGATCCAGAAAACAGGCAAGTGAACGAGATAAAGTCCGTAGGACCAGAGAGCGATTCGGCGGATCGCGTTGCTGCAAAAGTTCTCTTTCGTCAGCTTCCAACCCGCGGCCCAGGGGAGGAGCAGGGCGAAGCCCAGCGAAACGAAAGTGAACCGAAAAGTTCGCGCGAAAAAAGAATCGTCTCCGAAAGCAAGATGACCCTGCGCGATTTTCCAAAGCGTCGCATACATGGCGAGGAGCAGAGCGCTGCCGGCAACAGCCGACAGAGTTTTGTGTTCGCGCCAGCGCTTCGGAAAACGGATCGAAATCCAGGCGGCGAACATTCCGATCATAAGCGCGTCGAGGCGATAGATCACAACCATTCGTTGCGCTTCCGACCAGGTCGCGGCGGGGTCAGGCGCGGCGAGCATTCGCGCTCCGGTCGAGAAGGCGAAAAAGGCAAACGCGGCGGACAAGAACACGCCGTCAAAACTTTTCGATATTCTTAACCCCAGCCACAGCGCGGCGGGGAAAAGAAGGTAAAACCATTCTTCGATGGCGAGGCTCCAGGACTCGGGAAAAAATGACAGGTGGAAACCGGTCAGGTTGCGCAGAAAAAATCCGTGCGACAGAACTTCGGATAGGCTGACGCGGTGCTGGCGGAATTGAAATTCAAGCCAGACGTTGATCGCGAGAAAAAGAAAAAACAGCGGCAGGGTGCGGAACCAGCGACGTACATAAAAGACGGCGACGTTGGCGGCTTGGGTGAGGGCGAGGCCTTGTTGAATCAGAATCTGCCCGATCAGAAAACCGCTCAAGACGAAGAACAATTCGACGCCATAAAATCCTCCGTGGCCCAAAATGCCGAGGACGCCGCCGAAGTGCGGATAAAGCACGACGAAGCCGTGCGCGCAGATCACGCTCAATATTGCTGCGGCCCGGAGAAGATCGAGACCGAAGACACGGCGGCTGGAGCGCGCATCCACCAAAGGCGATACTCTCATCGCTCTTTCGTTCGGTGGCCGACCATCTCGCTCGCCTTGGTGCGCGGATCGATTCGCGTCAGATGTTTTTCCAGGCCGCGCTTAAGCAAGGGACGGTGCGCAATGTCGCAAAGATATTCCGCGATGAACCAGATGTTCTTTTCCGTGGTCATCCAGTCGAGATGATCGAACCGAGCCAGGTTCACCGGGCGCGAATAACGCCGGAGCGTGCGCTCGCCGCGGAGATTGAAATAGATATTGAAGTAGCTCAACGCCAGTTCGCGCAGACTGCGGTAGACAGGCTCGCGATAGCGGCAACCCGAGAAATTCGATTTGGCCACGGCGCCCCAATGTCCGCGTAATTTGAAGATCGCAATGACGTGGTCGGTGTCCTGGTCCGCTTCGAGATCGAAAATGAGGGGTGGAAATCCCAGCACGCGCAAGGCCGCCGCGGCAAAGGCCGCGCCCTCGAGGCAATGCGCTGTTTTTTCGCGCAGCACCATTCGAGGGGACCACGCTGTTCCAGCCAGGTGATAAGGCATATCGTCGAGATAACGCTGGATGCCGGCGGGCGTCTTCAGCGCGCGTAACGTGCGCAGTTCGGACGGGGTCAATCCAAAGGTAGTGCCGGATACTCCACCGGTTGACCGGTCTGGATCGGGAGCGCGAGCGCGCGAAATAACGGAGGTGGGCATCGGGATCTAATCACGTGTCATTAACGATGGGTCCGGAAGGAGTCGAGGAATTACCTCGAGCGGCCTGGGCAGCTCGCGCGGAAGGGGGGGATTATCCAAAGCTGCGCTTTGGCTCTGGAGAATGAGCTTCGCTTGGAACCCTTGCGCGTAACGCGCCCCACCAGTCAAACTTCGTTCTCATCCCGGTTTCGCCGTGCGCCATACCTGGCCGAGCAAGTGATCGGAGAGGATCTAGAACTTGGCGGAAGGGGTGGGATTCGAACCCACGGTGAGTTTAACCCCACGCTCGATTTCGAGTCGAGTGCCTTAAACCGGACTCAGCCACCCTTCCTTGCGATGCTCCCGCTGTTTGATCGCGGCTATACCTATGAGATTCAGCCCCTGATTGCAACCGTCCCAGCGCCTCTCATTCGAAAAAGTATCAGAAAAAAGAAGCGCATATCGCGCCGTGACCGTCTTAACGCGCAGCGTTTCAGCGGGTTCCAACGGAGGGAAATTTGTGCTTGACGGACAGGCACCCCCCTACTGCATCTTGTGTTCCGCCTGCTGCGGGTCCACTGCATCTTGTTGGTAGCTGTTCGCCGGCTGCTCACAAGTTATGCCCCGACGCGCATCCTAGGGAAACCGCCACTTATTCACAAAAACCCAAACCGGCTCTGCCATGATCCAACTCAAACCCGGACTTCGATCCTCCTCACTTAACCAGCCCCGAAAATCTTCCGTTCGGACAAAGAACCGCACCGGGAAGAAGAAAAACAACGGGCTGCGTTTCGCTCGCGTCTTCAGCGATCCAAATGTCGCCCCGTTCGACCAGATCGATTGGGAACGGCGCACGGCTGAGATCACGGACGACAGCGGCAAGGTGATTTTCAAGCAGGAAAATATCGAGGTGCCAAAAGGCTGGAGCGCGCTGGCGACGAAGATCGCGGTCTCGAAATATTTTTATGGCGACATCGCGAACGGGACCGATCCGCACAAAGGCGGCCGTGAAACTTCGGTGCGGCAACTGGTGCACCGCGTGACCCGCACGATCGCCGACTGGGGGATTGCGGATGGATATTTCGCCAAGGCGGAGGAAGCGGAAACGTTCTACGACGAGCTGACCTGGCTTTGCGTGAATCAGCATGGAGCTTTCAATTCGCCTGTCTGGTTCAACGTCGGTTTGCATCATCAATACGGCATCGGCCGCGGCGCGGGGCTCGGGAATTATTTCTACAATCGTGAGACCGGCCGGGCGGAGCGCGCCGCGACGCAATACGAGTATCCGCAAGGGAGCGCCTGCTTCATCCAGAGCGTGGGCGACACGATGGAAGACATCATGCGTCTGGCGATGAGCGAGGCGATGCTCTTCAAGTACGGCAGCGGAACGGGGAGCGATCTTTCCTCCCTGCGCAGCACTCGGGAGAAATTGAGCGGCGGAGGGAAACCGAGCGGGCCGCTTTCGTTCCTGAAGGTTTACGACCAGGTCGCGAACGTAGTGAAGAGCGGCGGCAAAACGCGCCGCGCGGCCAAGATGAACACGCTGAAGGATTGGCATCCGGACATCGAGGAATTCATCGACGCGAAGCAGAAGGAAGAGAAGAAAGCCTGGGCCCTGATCGAGCAGGGATATGACGGGAGCTACAACGGCGACGCCTACGGCTCGGTCATGTATCAGAATGAAAATCTGAGCGTGCGCGTGAGCGACGAGTTCATGGATGCGGCGGTGGAAGATCGCGAATGGTGGACGCGCCGCGTGCGCGATGGAAAACCGTGCGAGCAGAAAGAGGCCCGCACCCTGCTCCGCAAAATCGCTGAAGCCACTTTCATCTGCGGCGATCCCGGCATGCAATTCGATTCGACCATTCACAAATGGCACACTTGTAAGGGAACCGACCGCCAGAATTCGACGAACCCATGCTCGGAATATCTCTTTCTCGATAATACGGCCTGCAATCTCGCCTCGCTGAATTTGATGAAGTTCAAGGACGCTGAGGGCGTCTTCGACGTGGAGCGCTTCAAAGCGGCCGCCCGAGTTTTCATCACGGCGCAGGAGATACTGGTCGATAACGCGAGTTATCCGATCAAGGAAATCGCGGAGAACTCGCACATTTTCCGCACGCTGGGGCTGGGCTACGCGAATCTCGGGTCGCTCATCATGAGCTACGGCTACGGCTACGATAGCGTGGAAGGACGCGCCATTTGCGGCGCGATTACGTCCATCATGACCGGCGAAGCGTACGAGCAGAGCGCAAAGATCGCGCGGGCCATGGGACCGTTTCCAGGTTATCGCGATGCGCGTTGCAGCGGCGTGCCGAAACCCGTTTCGAAAAACAATGTCGCTTCGATGCAGGAAGTGATTGAGCTGCATCGCTCGGCCGTGAGGGAGATCGCGCCGAACGAAGAATTCGCCTACCTGAAAGAGGAAGCGGCCCGGGTCTGGGACAGTGCCGCGGCCTTGGGCAAACAGTACGGCTATCGCAATGCTCAGGTCACGGTTCTCGCACCGACCGGCACGATCAGTTTCCTGATGGATTGCGACACGACCGGGATCGAGCCCGACATCGCGCTGGTGAAATACAAGCTCCTCGCGGGTGGCGGCATGTTGAAAATCGTGAACCAAACCGTGACGCCCGCGCTCGAAAAACTCGGCTACAATTCCGAAGAGATCGAGCGCATCATCGCGCATATCGATGCGTTCGATACCATCGAAAATATTGCGGATTCCGACGGCTCGACGATTTCCTCCGGGCTGAAGCCGGAGCACATCGCGATTTTCGATTGCGCGTTCAAGGCCTACAAAGGCGAGCGCAGCCTCGGGTACATGGCGCATTTGCGCATGATGGCGGCGGCGCAACCATTTCTGAGCGGCGCGATTTCGAAGACGGTGAACATGCCCGAGACGGCCACGGTCGAGGAAATCATGAATACGTATATCGAGGGCTGGCGCCTCGGTTTGAAAGCCATCGCCATTTACCGCGACGGTTCGAAGCGTTCCGCTCCACTCAATACGCGCAAGACAAAAGACATGGGTGGAATCGATCACGAGATGGCGGTCGCTTCTCTCGATCGCGGCGAATTGGAAGACCGGATCGTCGAACTCGATCAGGAAGTCGCGTCGCTCCGCCTCCGCCTGGATCAACCTTCGCGGCACCGGATGCCGGATACCCGCATGTCGTTGACGCATCGCTTCGAGATCGCGGGACACGAAGGCTACATCACGGTCGGTTTGTATGAGGATCGCCAGCCCGGCGAACTCTTCATTACGATGTCGAAGGAAGGCAGCACGATTGGGGGATTGATGGATACGGTCGGCACGCTGACTTCCATCGCGCTGCAATACGGCGTTCCGCTCCAGGGATTGGTGAAGAAATTTGCTTATCAACGCTTCGAGCCGAGCGGATTCACGAAGAATCCCGATATCCGGAATGCCACCAGCATTACCGATTACGTCTTTCGCTGGCTCGGCTGCCAGTTCATCCCCGGCTATAAAGAGGCGACGTCACCCAACCGCGGCCAGAGCGAACTGCCGATGAAGGAAATTCCGGAGATGGAAAAAAAGGCGATCAACCGCCCCGTCTCGGATTTGCCGCGCACGGCGGAGAAGGAATTGATCGACGTCATCACCAGCCATGCCCCGAACGAAGGCGAGCCTCACGGAAGCGGCAATGGGCACACCCACGCGGACCGCGTGCAGGAAGTGCTCGGCAACATGTTCATGGATATCATTTGCTCGCATTGCGGGAGTAACAAAGTCGTGCGTGCGGGGGCCTGTGGCGTTTGCACCGAATGCGGAACGAGCCAGGGATGCAGTTGAAATAGGGCGCGGCTTGGTCTCGTTAGGCCGCGCCGCGGCTGATCATGCAATTGGAAATTTTCACGCTCTGCGATGCGGCCACCGAGCACGCCGGCAAATTGAACATCATCGGGACGTTCGATGCGCTCCGCGGGCTCGAGGCGCCTATCGCGCATCCCCAATGCGCCATCGCCGGCCGGCTCCGTTTCGAGCAAATCGAGGAAGGCAATCACCGCGTCAGCCTGACCTTCGCGGATGAGGACGGGAACATCGTGATGCCGAAGTTCGATTCGACGCTCGCGGTCCATTTTGCTCCTGGCCTGCGCACGGTGACTTCGCACTTCGTCATGGTCATCCAGCAAATCCGCCTGCCGAAGTTCGGCGAATACACGATCGATCTGGCGGTCGATGGCCGTCAGTTGGGTTCGCTTCCGCTTTACGTCTCTAAAGTGGAACCGGTCCCGTAGCGTAAATTATCGGTTGTCAGCGGCGGCAGAATCCACGATTTAGTTCCCCGCGCATTCGCGCAACAAGGGCTCGACTGCTCGCAAAGCCGTCTTTGCGTAAGACCGGGTCTGACTTTAAAGCGTATAAGCGATCGTGAGTTTATGAACGAAGCAGAAATCCAGCGGCAAAAAGAAATCAAGGAAGCGGAGGAGCTGCTCTTTACCGGGCCGCAAGCGCTTGGATTTGCGAAGGGGCTTTTTCTTGGGCAATTCGTTTCGGACTGGGCCATGCCCTATCCGCGGGTACCGGCCGCGCAACAGGCAGAGCTCGACAAATCGCTCGCTGAGGTGCGCGAGTTTCTCGATCGGAATCTGGATCCGGCGGCGATCGATCGGGCGGCGGATATTCCGAAACACGTGGTCGACGGCCTCGCTCACGTCGGGGTGCTCGGGATGACTGCGCCAAAGGAGTATGGCGGCCGCGGATTTTCGCAAAGGGCGTACTGCCAGGTCCTCGAGGAAATCGGCGCGCGCTGCGCTTCGACTTCTGTTTTTACCAATGCGCACCATTCTATTGGCATTCGGGCGTTGCTTCTTTTTGGCACACGGGAACAAAAACAGAAATGGCTGCCGCCTCTCGTGACGGGTGAGCAGCTGGCGGCCTTTGCCTTGACGGAAAAGGAAGCTGGCTCGGACGCCGCGAATGTCCAGACGCAGGCGATGCCCAGCGCCGATGGCACTCATTATGTTTTGAATGGTGAGAAGCGTTACATAACCAATGCCTCAATCGCGAACGTCTTAACCGTCATGGCGCGGACCCCGGTGCCGGGTTCGGACAAAACGGCAATCACAGCGTTTCTGGTTACACCCGACATGCCGGGATTCACCATGCTCGAACCGCGCATGGAAAAGCTCGGCATCCGCGGAACAGCCACCGGCCGATTTGCGATGCGCGACATGGCGGTGCCAAAGGAAAATATCCTCGGACCGCTGGGCAAAGGATTGAAAGTCGCGCTGACGGTTCTCGATTTCGGACGCACCACTTTTGGCGCCTGCTGCACCGGCGCGGCGAAAACCTGCCTGCGTCTCGCCGTGGAACACGCAAACACCCGGCGCCAATTCAAGAAGACGCTCGGCGACTTCGATCTGGTGAAGAAGAAAATCGGGCGCATGGCGGCCGATGTTTACGCGATGGAAGCGATGACGGCGGTGACGGCTTCCCTGATCGATCGCGGGCTCGAGGATTACATGCTCGAGACGGCCATGCTGAAAGTTTTCACGACGGATCGCCTCTGGGAAGCGGTCAACGACGCTTTCCAGATTCACGGCGGCTCGGCTTATTTCAACGACTCACCGCTCGAACGAATGCTGCGCGACGCGCGCATTAATCAGATCGGAGAGGGAAGCAACGAAGTGCTCACGTCTTTCATTGCGCTCGTCGGAATGCGCGGTCCGGGCATGGAATTCAAAGAGATTCACGACACCATGCTCAAGCCCTCGCGCGGTCTCGGCAAAGCCTGGGCCGCCGGGATGAATCGGCTTGGCGCAGCGGTGAAAATTCCGGGCGTTCCGGTGAAGAGCGAAAGTCTGCGTGCTCATGCATCACAACTCGGACGTCTGATTTGGCGTTTTAATCTGAGTGTGAATCGCGTCCTGATTAAATATCGTGAACCGGTCATGGACATGCAGCTCGTCCAGGAACGAATCGCCGGCGCGGCGATGGAGATGTTCGCGTCCGCCTGTGTGATTAGCCGGATGGACTCGGAGCTGCTGGGCATCGGACGAAACGGCGATTCCCCGCTGGGAAGCCACCGGGCGGCCGAGCTTTTTCTTCGGCAATCTTTTCACCGGATCCGAAGATTCCTGAGCGAGCTCACGGATAACGACGACAGGGAATTGCTAGCGACGGCGAATTCAGTGCTCGGAAAAGAGGGCCACGCTGGGGAGAATGACCGGTAGCCGCCGGTCCGCCAGCTGGTTATAATGGCCTGAAGGCTGCTTCCGAAGCAGCCATGAGTCGCGTCCGCAACGCCAGCCCGTGTGAAATCATCGTGGTAGGTGCGGGTCCGGCCGGCCTGACCGCGGCCGTGACCCTGGCGGAGAGCGGCCATCGCGTCAGCGTGGTCGAAAAAGATCCGCAATACGTGGGTGGAATTGCGCGAACGGTCACCTACAAAGGCTACCGCTTCGACATCGGCGGCCATCGCTTTTTCAGCAAGAGCAATGAGATCATTGAATTCTGGAAAGCGCGGCTTGGATCCGAATTCATTTCGGTGAAGCGGCTCTCCCGTATTTTTTATCGCGGGACATTTTTCGATTACCCGCTGAAAGCGACGAACGCTCTTTTCGGTCTGGGTGTGTTCACCAGTTTCCTCTGCGGGTGCAGTTATCTCAAAGCGCTGATCTTTCCCATCAAGACTGAAAGAAGCTTCGCGGATTGGGTCAGCAATCGTTTCGGCAAAAGGCTCTTCAATATTTTCTTCAAGACTTACACCGAAAAAGTGTGGGGCATGCCTTGCCACGAAATCAGTGCCGACTGGGCCGCTCAACGCATCAAAGGTCTTTCTTTATGGAAGGCGGTTCTCAATGCGCTCTTCTCCCGGAAGAAAGAAAAATCCCAGATGATCAAGACTCTGGTGGACACTTTCGAGTATCCGCGGCTCGGTCCCGGTCAGATGTGGGAACGGACTCGCGACGATATCATTGCCGCCGGAAGCGAAGTGCACATGGGCGAAGAAGTAGTCGCGATCAACACAATCGGAGACGCCGTGATTTCGGTGACGACCCGAAATGCTGTGGGCGAAGAAACCGACCGGGCCGGTGAGCAGTTCATCGTGTCGCTTCCGTTGCAGGAGGCTGCGCTCGCTTTTTATCCGGCGCTTCCGGATGAGGCGATTGCCGCGGCGAAGCGTTTGAAATACCGCGATTTCCTTACTGTCGCTCTTATTGTGAAACGGACGGGTTTGTTCCCTGACAATTGGATTTACGTGCACGATCCAGCCGTGAAACTCGGGCGCATCCAGAATTTCAATAACTGGAGCATGGAGATGGTGCCCGACAAGACGACCACCTGTCTGGGTCTCGAATATTTTTGCTTCGAAGGGGACGCGCTCTGGTCAGCGACGGACGAAGAACTGATTGCCCTCGGCCGGAAGGAACTCGCGAGCCTCGGCCTGGTCCGCGAAGAAGAAATTATCGATGGCTGTGTCGTGCGAATGGAGAAAGCGTATCCGGTATACGATTCCGGCTATCAGGCGGATGTCGCTCTTGTTCGCCAGGCGCTCCGGCGGTTTGAAAACATCCAGCCCGTGGGCCGGAATGGGATGCACAAGTATAACAATCAGGATCACTCGATGATGACCGCCCTCCTGGCCGCTCGAAACATCGATGGGGAAAAGTTCAACCTTTGGAACGTCAACACCGACGCTGAATACCACGAGGAAAACAAAGTGGATCAGGATCAAACCGCGGGCCGCCTAATGCCGCAGCGGACGACATGGACCGGCAGGACGATCAGCGCAGCGAGCCAGGTCTAACGCGCAGGTGAGCGCACGGCTCTTACCACCGGCTGGCTTTCGAGGCCATCCGGAAAGCTTGCCTCCACTCTTTTCGACCCTAGCTGATATTCAATGATCACGGGCTCGACCGATCGCATGGCCGTGAAGAGCAAGTGCGGATCGGAAAGCTCTTCCTCCGAAAATCGGGCGGGTGAGAAATAGCCTATCCAAAGCGCTGGAACATGACCCCGAAACTTCTGGGCGAAGCCAGGCATGGTATAACCCGTGGACGATTTCATGCCAAAGAGCACCGGGTAATTGTAACCGCCCATCAAAGTATGGGGTGCCTTGCTGGTGAAGCGGCGCCGGCCCAGGCCCAGATACAATTCACGATCTAGCAGTGGCACGACGTAGCAATCGGATGCTTCTGGCAGCAAAGCGCGCACCTCCTGCCACACCCGGGCAGCCCGGCCATCCAGGAGCAGCGCGCGATCAACGGGAAATCGGTTGAGAGTAGGGGAAGGCATAAGAAAAAGTGGAATCGCAAAAGCTGCGGCGGAGATTGGCGGCAGAACGGAGCGTAACAAGCGCGGCAACCGAGGCCAACCAAGGCCTACCAGGAGGTGCGAGAAGAAAAGAAACAACATCGCTTCGCGCATCGGCCATCGCAGCGAGCGAAAAAATGGAATGACGGACAGAATTCGCTGGAGCCAATCGGGCCGATGCAGGAATAAGGCGACCAGTAAGAGCATCCCGACCAAAATCCAATCCAGCATCCTGAATTTCATGATGGTTCCAAGCACAGCCAGGAAGCAGATGGCGGCGGCGGAAAAAGAAAGTGGCAGGGCGACCTCAGCCAAGCTGCCGAGGACCGGTTGAAAATTCCATGGGCCGATCGACTCGATGCCAATGGTAGCGCCCAGAAAAAGAGCGGGGAAAGGCAGATTATTCTCCACGATGGTAGCGGTAGTATTCGTTAGGTTCCTGCTTGAGCCCAAAAAACCCGAGAGAAGACCGATCAGAGCTGGAGAGACAATGAGGATGGCGAGGATCGAACCCGCCGCGTAGCGCCAGATCGGCTCCCATTTTTTTTCCATCGCGCTGAGACAAACCGAAAATATTCCCAGGAAAACAGCGCCAAAACAAAATGGCGCCAGGTGTCCGCCGACCAAACTATAAAGCATTCCCGCGGCGACTAGCGCGATGCCACTCCGCCGCCGCGTGGCGACGAATCCGAGCGTAACTATGGGCAGCGCCGCCTGGTTGCCCAGAAAATTAAACCAGGACGATCCAATAGCCAGGCTATATATACTTGTGACATAGCTCACAGCAAGGAAGCCTGCGACCCAGTCGGGCACTACGCGATTAAAGCGCCGAGCAAACGTCTTCACGCAAGCTAGCATGGCAATGGCGCCAACAAGCAGATTAACGAGCGAGATGGCGTCGATGGCCGCCAGTCGAAAAGGGGTTGTGGCCAGGAGCATGGCCGCGATGTGAGTAGGGAAAAGGAGAGTGAGGCTGCCGGGGTCGTGCCACATATCATAGGTGCCGGCATAAAGTCCCTCGGTGGTTCGAGGAATTTTGCCCTGGCGGAGCGTATTTCCCAGGTCAGCGAAGCCAGGAAGGGCGCCACTCATGTTATCGTCGGTCAGAAAAAAATAGGGGCGCCACATCTGCAAGAGGACAAATGCCACCAGGACCGCACCCGCCGTAATAAGATAGGATCGCGAGCGGATAAACCATGGAGGCTTCGATTTGTCGTTAGGTAGAACTGTCATTGCCTCCAAGAAACTTATTTGAAGATATCGAGCGCCCGGCCCAGATAAGAAGGAATCGGATCGTAAATCCCGGCCTGGACGAAAAAGAGATGATACTCGAGCCAACCCATCAGGCAGAGGCTGGCAACGACTCCCGAAACCAGAATAACCCGTGAACGCGATGGTAGCGAGCTGGTTAGTCCCATGATGTTCCAAAAGACAAGCCAGCGCAGGGGCATGTCCCAAATGTTAGCGTAACGAAGATTCATGCCGTACCGCACCTGGCACATAACCAGATAGCTCAACCCGACAAACAGGCTAAGATAAAGGGCGGCCTTTTCCTTTACGGACACACGGAAGAGAGCTCCAACGGCGAGGAGCAGGATCGCCGGCTCTATCAGGAGCATGTCGACGAGGTAACGGTGCCAAGGGCCATCTCCGGTTTTTAACGCATAAGCCGAGAGGACCGATTTCTGCACGTTCACACGGTAAACATCGATCAACTGGGTCACACCCCCCGCGGCAACGAGGAGGACGAAAACCGCAACTACCGGAGCGGCAATAGTAAGGGCGTAAAGCGGCCAGGTAAGACGTCCGAACTTGAGCCAGGAGCAGGCGAGAAGAATG
>JBEEHO010000157.1:0-2575 GCA_041167425.1 Verrucomicrobiota bacterium
ACCGCGACGTATCCCGCGCACAAAATGAGCGCGGCGGCGAAGGTGCAATTGCGCGCGAACAACACCGCGACCGTGCAGTGCGCCACCCACGATCTCGGCACGGGCGCGTATACCGCGTTCACCCAGATTTCTTCCGAGCAGCTCGGGCTGCCTTTCGAGAACATCACTTTTGAACTCGGCAAATCGGATTTCCCGTTCGGACCCGTCGCGGGCGGATCGAATTCCACCGGCACCGTCGGCACGGCGATCCATGCCGTCGCCGGGCTCATGCACAAAGCACTCGCCGAATTGGCGGTGAAGGATTCGAAATCGCCGCTCTTCAATTTGAAGACCGACGACATCACGATGGTCGCGCCCGGTCGGATCGGATTGAAAACCGACGGCACGAAATCCGATGGCTACGCCGATATTCTTAAACGCGCCGGCAAGGATTCGATCGAGGCGCAGAGCGAGCTGAAGCCGCCGGAAGAAAACAAGAAGCAGGCGTTCCAATCGTGGGGCGCGCATTTTTGCGAAGTGAAAATCGATCCGCTCCTGCCGCGGGTGCAGGTGACACGCGTGGTCAGTGTCATGAATTGCGGCCGCGTCGTCAGCGCGAAGACTGCGCGCAGCCAGATCATTGGCGGCGTGGTCATGGGCATCGGCATGGCGCTCACCGAAGAGACTTCCTACGATCCCGGAACCGGTTTGCCGGTGACGCGGAACCTGGCCGATTACCACGTGCCAACCAATGCGGATGTCCCGGAGATCGATGTGTCGTTCGTGGGCGATCCGGATTTCGCGTTCAATCCGATCGGCGCGCGAGGCATGGGAGAGATCGGAATCACCGGCCTCGCGGCCGCGATTGCAAATGCCGTTTATCACGCCACCGGCAAACGCATTCGCGATTTACCCATCACGCCGGATAAGTTGATTTAGCGTTTGTTCTCGCAAGCGGAAGATTCCACGGATTTTTTATGAGCCATTCGGAACTCTTTCTGGGGAACGCACGCGCCATCGGGGAGTTCTCTGGCAATGGACGCGTCCGGTTACTTCGGGGAGGAAGTTCGTTTCGGCGAGACGCCGAAACCAGCACTCGAGGCGCGTGCGCTCCCCAATGAAAGAAATCCGCGACATCATCCGGGAACGGGAACGCCATGGCGGCCAACCGCTCGCGCTCGCCACGCTCGTGCGCGCGCGTGGCTCCAGTTATCGCCGTCCCGGCGCGCGCATGCTCATTTGCCCTGATGGCACTACGGTCGGTTCGCTCAGCGGCGGGTGCCTCGAAGAAGAAGTGGCGCGCCGCGCTTTCGAGGTGATCCAAACCGGCGCGCCCTCCCTGATGAATTTTGACACGCGTCTTCGTTTCGGTTGCAACGGTTCCATCGAAATTTTCGTGGAGGCTGTGTGCGATAATTTTCTTTCCGAGCTGGCCGGCTGTTTTGCCGAACGCCGCAGTTGCCGTGCGATGACTGTTTTCAAGGGAGATCTCGATCGGCCTGGCACTCGCATGCTTCCGATCGGCGAAGAGCCGCCGCCTGATGCGTTCGTGCAGGAAATTAACGCGCCGATCCAACTTCTAATTTTCGGCGACGGTCCGGACAGTAGGCCGCTTCGATCCTTCGCGGAACTTTTGGGCTGGAGCGTAATCGAGATTGATCAGGCGTCAGATCTTCCAGCGCGCGCCGATGAGCGGACGGCCGCCGTGGTGAAGTCGCATAACTACGGGCGCGATTTTGCCGCGCTGCGGCATTTGCTCCAGCTTGATCTGCGCTACGTGGGGCTACTCGGTCCGCGCAAACGCCGCGACCAGCTTCTGAGCACGCTCCTCGACGACGGGATTCCGCTTGATTCGGAACTTTTCGCGCCGGCTGGTTTCGATCTCGGCGCGGAGACACCGGAGGAGATCGCGCTCGCGATTATCGCGGAAATTCAGACCGTTTTCGCGGAAGCGAGCGGCGAATCGCTGCGCGATCGCAAAACGCCGATCCACGGATGGAATCTCGTGCGCGAGCGGGCGCCGATCGACGAATGCGAAACGTTGGCGCGATAATTCTCGCGGCCGGCGGCTCGTCCCGGTTCGGCCAGCCCAAACAACTTTTGCCGTTTCGAGGAGAGAGCCTGGTGCGGCGGGCCGTGCGCGCCGCGACGGAGGGTGGCTGTGAGAATGTCGCCGTCGTGGTGGGGGGACAGCGTGACCTGATCGAAGTGGAATTGCGCGAAATGCCGGCCTGGCCGGTTCACAATGCGGAATGGCAACGGGGACCTGGCACATCGATTCGCGTGGGCTTGCAACATTTGCTTGGCGCGCAATCCGAGCTGGACGCCGTCGTGTTGCTCGCGTGCGATCAACCCTTCGCAGATGCGCGAACGATCGCTGCGCTCATCACTGCGCGAGAGGAATCCGGCAAAGCGATCGCGGCGTCCCGTTACGCAAACACGCTTGGCGTGCCGGCACTTTTCGACCGCTCCTGTTTCAAATCGCTGCTCGCATTGCCGGATGAGTCGGGCGCAAAGACGCTTATCGAAGCGCGCGCGGGCGACGTGGCTGAAGTCGCGTTCGAGGAAGGCGCGATCGACATCGATACTCCCGCTG
>JBEEHO010000158.1:0-5822 GCA_041167425.1 Verrucomicrobiota bacterium
AACGTCACCGGATCCAACTTCATCGAGATCGCCTGGCGCCACGATCCGCGCACTGGCCGGCTGATCGTGATGAGCGCCGAGGATAACCTGGTCAAAGGCGCGAGCGGCCAGGCCATTCAATGTTTCAACATCATGTGCGGTTACGAAGAAAGCGCGGGATTATTGTGAGCGCTAACTTCTGGGGAGCGCACGCGCCCTCGCGTGCTGATTTTGGCGCCCCGCCGGAATTCACTGCTGAAAAAGTTCGCGATCGCGAAGGCGCGATCGCCAGCACGCGAGGCGCGTGCGCTCCCCCGAGATGAATTCTCGCACCAAAATCTTCAAAGAAATTCCCGGCTCCATCTGCGCGCCGCGCGGGTTCAAGGCTGCGGCAGTCTTTTGCGACATCAAGCGGCTCGGCACCGGCAAGGGTTCGGAGAAAGGGCGGAAAGACGATCTCGCTTTGATTGTTTCCGATGTGTCGGCGGCCGTAGCGGGAATGTTCACGACCAATCAGGTCTGCGCGGCTCCGGTGAAAGTGAGCGCCCGAAATGCCGCGAGAAAATTCGCCCGCGCGATTGTGGTCAACTCCGGGAACGCCAACGCCTGCACCGGAGCCCGCGGAATGGCGGACGCCGAAGAGATGACCGAGCTAACCGCGCAGAGTCTTGGACTCGAAGCCCGCGAAGTGCTCGTCTGTTCCACCGGCCGCATCGGAGTGCCGATGCCGATGGCGAACGTGAAGCGGGGGATCGCGGACGCGGCGGTCCGTTTGGTGGCTTCACCGTCGAACGCGCGTCGAGCCGCCGAAGCGATCATGACATCCGACACGCGGCGAAAGGAGATCGCCATCGAGTTTGAATTAAGCGGTGTCCGGGTTCGGCTCGGCGGAATCTGCAAAGGCGCCGGGATGATTCAGCCCGGGATGAGTCGAACTGGCAGGGGACCGGCCGCGGGATTGCACGCGACCATGCTGGCGTTTCTGACGACGGATGCCGCGATTGAACCGGCGCTGCTCAAAGACATGCTCGAAAAGGCAGTCGCCCAGAGTTTCAACCGCATCACGGTAGATGGAGACATGAGCACGAACGACACGGTGCTGATTCTCGCGAACGGAATGGCGCGCAACGCCGGCCTGGATCGTGAGATTTATCAGCGCGCCATCAACTTCGTCACCCTCGAGCTGGCGAAGATGATCGTGCGCGATGGCGAGGGCGTGACGCGCTTCATTACCTTGCGCGTCAACGGCGCGCGCACAGAGGCGGACGCAGAAGCCGTCGCGCGATCGGTCGCCAACAGCACGCTCGTGAAAACGAGCTGGTTCGGCGGCGATCCAAACTGGGGCCGCATTCTTTGCGCGATGGGGTACTCGAATGCGAAAGTGAACGAGGCGAAGGTGGATGTCGGTTACAGCTCGCCCGGCAAAACGAAGATCACTTTCGCAGTGCGCGGCGGGCAGCCGACACGCGTCGGTTTGCAAACGCTCGGCGCCATCGTTGCCCAGCCGGAATTCGATCTCCATATTTTCCTGAATGCCGGCCGGCGCGATTGCGTCCTCTATACGAGCGATCTCACGGAGGAATATGTGGAGTTTAACAAAGGGAATCTGAGCGATCCAAAATCGCTCGGCGGGTAATTTCAGTCATGCAGAACATCATCACCAAAGCCGGAACCTTGCTCGAAGCGCTGCCCTACATCCAGCGATTCCGCAGCCAGATTTTCGTCGTGAAATATGGCGGCAGCTTCATGGATTCGCCCGATCCGGCCGAGCGGCACCGCGTCGCGCGCGAGATCGTGTTTCTCGAATCCGTCGGGATCAACCCGGTCGTGGTGCATGGTGGCGGGAAAGCGGTCACGCGCGCAGTGGAGGCCGCCGGCCTGAAGACGAAATTTTTGCAAGGGCAGCGGGTGACCGACGAAGCTACCGTCAAAATCGTGGACGACGTTCTCTCGCGCGAGATCAACCCGGACATTGTCGCCGCCATTGAGGAACTCGGAGGCAAAGCGCGGGGGTTCGCCGGTTCCGAAATTTTCCGATGCCGGAAACTTTCGCCTAACGATGAGAAGGGAAAACCGATCGACCTCGGGTTTGTCGGCGAAGTTTACGAACTGAACCTGGAGCCACTGCGAGAATGCATCAGGCGCAGCATCACGCCAGTTATCAGCCCGACGGCTCGCGGTCCGCGCGGCCAGATCTTTAATTGCAATGCCGACATCGCGGCCGCGCAAACCGCGATTGCGCTGAAGGCGCGGCGGCTCGTTTTCATGAGCGACGTGCCGGGGTTGTTGCGGAAGCCGGGCGATGAAAAATCATTAATGACTCATCTCAGTGCGAGCGAAGTGCCGGAGCTGAAAGCGAAGGGCATCATAGGCGAGGGGATGATTCCGAAAGTGGACAGCGCCGTTGCGGCAATCCGGAGCGGCGTCGAGAAGGTGCAGTTCGTCGATGGCCGGGTGCCGCATTCGATCCTGCTCGAAATTTTCACCGATGCCGGTGTCGGCACGGAGGTTGTCCCATGAAAATGGAGATGGAGGGCGACATGAAGACGCTCAAGGTCGATCGGCTCAGCGACATCCGGAAGCTGTTCCAGCGGAATGTCGTTCCGACCTATGCGCGTTTCGATGTGGCGCTCGATCACGGTGAGGGAAGTTATGTGTTCGATGTCGCCGGGAAACGTTATCTCGATCTCGGCGGCGGCATCGCGGTCTGCGCGCTTGGTCATGCGAATCCGGAAATCACCGACGCGTTGCTTGAGCAATCGCGAAAGCTCCTGCACGTCTCGAATCTTTATTTCACCAAACCGCAGGCGCAGCTCGCGGAAGCACTCGTCAGGCTGATCGGCCCGGGCCGTTGTTTTTTTTGCAACAGCGGCGCGGAAGCGAACGAAGGGCTTTACAAGCTCGCCCGAATATTTGGCCACGACGAAGGCCGCTACGAAGTCCTGACGACCGACGGCTCGTTTCATGGCCGGACGCTGGCCGGGATCGCGGCGACCGGGCAGGAAAAGGTGAAGAAAGGTTTCGAGCCGATGGTGGACGGCTTTCGACAGGTGCCCTTCAATAATCTCGACGCAATGCGCGCCGCGATCACGCCCAAAACCGCCGCGATCCTGATCGAATCGATCCAGGGGGAAAGTGGCATCACCATCGCGACCTCGGAATATCTTCTCGGCCTTCGCAAGCTATGCGACGAGCGTGGCCTCTTGTTGCTGCTCGATGAAGTGCAGGCAGGACATTTCCGCACCGGCAGTTTTCATGGTTGGCAGCGCGTTCTCGAAAATGTCGCCAACGATCCTCGTTCCCAAGTTGCACTTGGGAACGCACCGGCGGATTTCTCGCCCGACGCCATCTCGATGGCGAAATCCCTCGGCGGCGGATTTCCGATCGGCGCATTCTGGGTGCGCGAACAATATGCCGATCTGCTGTCGGCGGGCACGCATGCCACGACTTTCGGCGGCAATCCGCTGGGTTGCGCTGTAGCGCTCAAAGTCCTGGAAGTTATCGAGCGCGATCAACTGGCGGACAACGCGCGGGAACTTGGCCGTTTCATCAGCGACGAGCTGCAACGATTGATCCGGAAATTTCCCACCGTGCTGAAAGAAGTGCGTGGTTTCGGTTTGATGATCGGCCTGGAGTTTCGCGAAGATGCGCCGGGCTTCCGTGGAAGTGAAAAGGCGCCATCACTCCAAGTGGTGGAACGGCTGCACGCGGCTGGTGTGCTGACTGTTCCGGCCGGAACTTCCGTCATCCGCCTCCTGCCCGCGCTCAACCTGACGCGCCCGGAAGCGATGGAAGGCCTGCGCGCGATCGAGTCTGTGGTGGCGGAATTGGCCACGGCATCATGAAGAACCTCCTCAGCATCGAACAACTGAGCCGTGCGGAGATGGAAGAAATCTTCCGCGTGGCCGCTTTGCAAAAGCAAAACCGCGGAAAGCACACGGAGTTCCCGCTGCGAGGCCAGACCTGGGGCCTGATTTTTTCCAAACCCTCCACCCGGACCCGCGTCTCGTTCGAAGTCGGTGTGCGCGAGCTGGGAGGCGAAACGATTTTCCTGAACCCGAACGATATTCAGCTCGGGCGCGGCGAGCTGATCAAGGACACCGCGCGTGTCCTGGCCCGCATGGTCCATGGCGCGATCATTCGCACGTTTGCCCAGGCCGACATCGAAGAGTTCGCCGAGTTCTCCGGTCTGCCGACGATCAATGCGCTGACCGACGACGAACATCCCTGCCAAATCCTGGCGGACATTTTCACGTTTCAGGAAAAACGCGGCAGCATTGAAGGCAAGGTCGTCACGTTCGTGGGCGACGGCGCGTCGAACACGGCTCGCTCCTGGATGTTCGCGGCGGCGAAGCTGAACTTCGAGCTGCGGCTGGCGTCGCCCAGGAAGTACCAGCCGAGCGCGGAATGGTTAAAGCGCACCGGCGGCAATGTCGTTTGCAATGCAAACCTCCAGGAAGCCGCGCGCGGCGCCGACGTTCTTTACACCGACATCTGGGTCTCGATGGGCCAGGAAGGCGAAGAAGCCCGGCGCCAGGCGGAGCTCGGCCCGTATTGGGTCAACCAGGATCTGGTGAAACTGGCGAAGCCGGATGCGCTGGTCATGCATTGTCTGCCCGCGCATCGCGGCCAGGAAATCGATGACGCGACGCTCGAGGCGAACGCGCAAACGATTTTCGACCAGTCCGAGAACCGGTTGCACGTGCAGAAAGCGGTACTGCTGGCGGTAGTTTCGGTCTGAATGCCGGTGTAGCCACGGCCCTGTTGGGCCGTCTCGCTTGATCCCGACGACCCACAGGGCCGTCGCTACAGAAATTTGAAATAGAAGGCGGAGAGCGGCGGGATCTCGACAATAGGAACCCCAGGGCTGACTGCTTCGGCGAGGGTCACGCGGATTTCGAGCGGTGTCTCGGTGAGCCACTCGATCAGCTTGAGGTTTCGATGGGATGAGTCGGTGTTTAGATCGAGAGGCTGAAGCGCGCTTTCCGGAATGAGGATGCGAACATCGCGCAACGCCGTTTCCGGATGCAGGTTCGCGACGACGAGAAAACGCTGGCCGGTCAGCGGATCGTAGCGAAGAAAAGCGTAGAGCCAGTGGCCGCTGGCTTCTTCACCGGGCAGCCGGCCGAAGCGCTCGTTCTCGCGGTTTGCCGGATTGAGCGGGAAGAATTTGCCGTCCCGAAAAGCCGGTTCGCCGACAAGATTGATGAGGCGGCTGTAAAAGTTTCTTAGCGCTTTCTGGTCGGCCGAAAGGCGACCGCCGTCGTAGTTGTGCTCGTTCACCCACTTCACGAACTCCGGCATCGACCAGTAATCGAAGATGCTTGTGCGCGCGTCGTCGCCAGCGAAGCCTTCCCCGCCGGCGCCCGGCTCGCCGACTTCCTGGCCGTTGTAGAGCATGATCGCTCCGCGGGACATTCCGTAAAGAATTGCGGACACCGGCCGGCCGACATGCATCCCCACGCCGCCCCACTCATCGCGCGCCGCCAGGCGAACTTCATCGTGGTTTTCGGCGTAACGGACTGAGTTGTGGTAGATGAATTCATCGGCGATCTCGCGATCGATGTCGTTCGCCCAACCCGAGCCGTCGTAGATTCGTTTGAGCGCGCGATAAGCCGGAGCGTCATAGACCGCGTTGAACCCCGCGTTCAACAAATCGAAGAGCACGTTCCCCTGTCCAAAGTTGAGCTGCGAGACGACCGGATCGCTCCCGGGCACTTTGGCGGGATCGTCATTGTAAGCTTCGCCCATGAAGAAAACATTCGGCTGCCGCCGGCGCGCCTGCGCGATCGTCCACGACCACATCTCCGGCGGGACCATGTGCGACATGTCGCAGCGGAAGC
>JBEEHO010000159.1:0-8906 GCA_041167425.1 Verrucomicrobiota bacterium
ACTTTCTTTTTCCCGGTGATATATTTGCCCAGTACTTCCTTGATCTGCGCGGTGGTGACCGCCTGCGTTTTTGCTAAATCGGTGTTGACGCGGGTGGCGTCGCCGTAGACCACGACCGCTTCCCCGAGCGCGCTGGCCTTGCCGTGGGTGGTTTCGCGCTCAAACAATTTCGCGGTGAGAAAACGATTCTTCGCCTTTTCCAGCTCGGCCTCGGTGACGCCTTGCTTGAGCACGCTTTCGATCTGGTCGCTGAGCAATTTCTCCGCGTCCGCGATCGGTTTCCCGCTGGCCAGGACCGCGCGGAAAACGAGCAGCCCCAGATCTTCGCGCAAATCGGCGTTGCAGGAGACGGTCTGCGCCAACTGCTTTTCGTAAACCATCGAGCGGTAAAGCCGCGAGGATTCCCCGCCGGCTAAAATTTCCTGGGCGAGTTCGAGCGCCGGCGCGTCGCTGCTCCGAATCGAGGGAGCCAGATACGTGAACGCAATCGCCGGCAACGGAGCTTTCGGGGTAAAGGAGGTATCGACCTTATCCTCTTTTCGCGGCGGCTCTTTGACCGAGACGCGCGGAATCTTTTCTGAAGGTTTCGCAATCGGTCCGAAATATTTTTTGATCCAACCGTCGAGCTCTTCCTGTTTGAAATCGCCCACCACGATCAGGGTCGCGTTGTCCGGCCGATAAAACGTCGCGTGAAAGGCCCGCACTTCGGGAAGCTTCGAGGCGTCGAGCTCCGCGATGTTGCCGATGCCGGGGCGTTTGTAAGGATGAACCGCGAACGATTTCCGGTCGGTGTCGAGGTAGAATTCTCCATACGGATTAGCGAGGACGCGCTGCCGGTATTCCTCTTTCACCACATCCCGCTCAGAGGTGAAGTTCGGATCGTTGAGTGCGAGCGCGGACATCCGCTCCGCTTCCGCCCACAAAATCGGATGGAGATAATTCGAAGGCACGGTCTCGTGATAAACGGTCACGTCATCGGCGGTGTAGGCGTTGTTTTCCCCGCCCACGTTCTCGGTCATTTCGTCGAACGCATCGGGCGTCAGATGCTCGTTGCCCTTGAACATCATGTGCTCGAAGAGATGGGCGAACCCGCTGCGGCCATTCGGGTCGTCTTTCGAGCCGACGTGATACCAGACCTGCACGGCGACGGTCGGGCTGGCGTGATCTTCCACCGTGTAAATCTGCAGCCCGTTCGGCAGCGTCATGTGTTTGAAGGAAAGCGGCGGCACCGAGACCGTGGGAGGCTTCGCTGGATTTTCGGCGCCGCAGACGGCACAAGACAAGAGAAGGCAAAGGGAAGCGAAGACGAATGAAAGTTTCACGAAGTCCGATACCGTAGCGAAGTTCGGCTGGAGCGCGAACGAAATGCGCGGCGCGATTCTCACCGGATTGAAGTGGGCCTGGCTGGGCTCGAACCAGCGACCCTGCGCTTATCAAGCGCATGCTCTAACCAACTGAGCTACAGGCCCGATCACGCGTGGGCGCGCGAGGAAGGCAATTGTGATTGGTGATTGCAGGTTGGTCAAGGGGCAGACAGCGCCCGCGCGCAGAGATCAAAAGTCGGAGATCACCCTGCCGCGCTTTTTGCGCTGAAAAGTCAGGCAAAGCGCAAGGCTGACCGCCGCACCGGTACAGTCGATCAGCACATCCCAGGAGGAAGCAGTCCTGGAAGAAATGAAGGATTGATGAAATTCATCCAACGCTGCGTAAACAGCGGCGATGACAAAAGAGATCGCAGCGCTCCGCCAAATTCCGCGCTGAGAGATGTCGAAAGCGCGCCAGAGAAGAGCGGCCAGAATCGCATAGCCCCCCAGGTGAGCGCACTTGCGAACGAGCAGATGGATGAGGTCGATGGTCGCCGGTGAAATATCCGGGACGAGCCAGCGCAGAAATGGAACCAGGAATCGCGACGTGTGTTCGGAGGACATCATGTCACCCGAGGCCAGGAAGAGCAAAAGCATCCACGCGACCACCGGGACCCAATATTTCGCGAGTGAAACCAGCTTCGGCATAAGAAAAAGCGATGCAGCCCGGAGAGGGCGCCGCTACAGTGGCGCGCGCAACAATGAGCGGCAACATGCTTTCCCAACCTTTGGTCTTCCAGCCGATCTTTATGGAACGAGTCTGGGGCGGGCGCCGGCTCGAGTCCCTTTATGGGAAGCGGTTGCCGCCCGGTGTCCGCATCGGCGAATCGTGGGAAATTGTCGACCGGCCGGAAGCCCAGAGCGTGGTCGATGCCGGTCCGTTTCGCGGACGGACGCTGCATGAGCTCTGGATGGAACATCGGCGGGAAATTTTTGGCGATGCGCCCGATGCGCCGCGCTTTCCGATTCTGGCGAAGCTGCTCGATGCCCAGGAAAATCTTTCCCTGCAAGTGCATCCACCGGCCCGGCTCGCGCAGGAACTGGGAGGCGAACCGAAGTCGGAGTTGTGGTACATCGCCGATGCGGCGCCGGCCGCGCAGCTATTTGTTGGGCTGAAGAAAGGCTCGTCGCGCAAGGTTTTCGAGAAGGCGATCAAGCAAGCGACGTTGGAGAAGCACCTTCACTCCATCACGGTCACGACCGGAGACGCGATTTTTCTGCCGAGCGGCCGGCTGCATGCGCTCGGCGCGGGAAACGCCATTGTCGAGATCCAGCAGAACAGCGACACGACCTACCGCGTTTACGATTGGGATCGGGTCAAGAAAGGCGGAGCGCCGCGGACGATGCATATCGAGGAAGCGTTACGCTGCATCGACTTCGACGACGTGGAACCGTCCTTGCTTGAACCAGAAGGTGAATCACTCGTTAGGCAGGATTTTTTCGAAGTGGAAAAATGGTCGCTGGAACGGCCGCGCGAGATTGGGCCGCGGGGGAGCTTCGCGATCGTGGTTTGCCTGAGCGGTGCGCTGGAATGCGCGGGACTGCAATTCAAGCCCGGGGATTTCTTTCTCGTGCCGGCCGGCGCGCAAGAACGCATGGTGAAACCGATCGGCGAAAATGTTTCTTTGCTTCGAGTGACCACGCCTCGCCAGGCAGGAGTTTTTTAGAGAGGGCGTGCCGCCTTCAATGTGCTTGCTGCGGCTAGATATGCAGACCGGCTGAGCGATATCCGTCGCGCCCGCTCTGCGTCGGCTCGACACCGTTGATCTTCCACGAATCGCCTTCAGCGACCAGGGTGTAAAGAAACGCGCGCACAAAACCGTTGGCGTCACAAACGAAAACCTGGACCAGGGCGGCAGAGCCGTTGATTTTCACGTAGCCGAATTCAATCCGTTGTGCACTCGTGACCTCGCCATATTCGCGGCGGATCATCGCTTCGAACTGCGGCATGGTGAATTTTTGCCGGACCTCGCTGGCGGCATGCCGATAGGCGCTCGAATAATCGGCTGCGCGAAAAGCCGCGAGCTGCTTCTCGACCACGGTGAAAAGCTCATGCGGCGCAGGCGGGCGGACGCGCAGGCGCACATGATGACTGACAAAAATCGCCGACGCGCACAACGACAGGAAGAAGAACAAAAGCGATGCTTTGATCGTTCGCGTCATGGGGAACAAGAGCCTATCAGACGCGTCAATACCCTTGGCCCCTCGTGCCCGTGCTCGTTATCCCTATCCGTCTTCTGTAGCCGCCGCCCTATCGGCGGCGTGAGGGATTGGCGAACCTGTTCCCCACGCTTCGCATAACGAAGCGGCTACAGGAAATCGCAGACAATTACGATCACGAGCACGAGCAGGAGCACGATTACGAGGAATCGGCCGTGAGCCGCCGAAGATATTGAAAGGAGTAAAGGCCCGTGCTGTGGCCATCGGCCCAGCGGGGTTGCAGCGCATATCCGCCGATCATTTGCCATCCGACCAACTTAAAACTCGATGGCGCGTAGCTGACATCCGGCCGCGAAATATTGCCGAGCACATCCGGCTCGCCGCCACAGGTCGCGCAAGGGCAGGCGCGGCGGAATCGTTCCAGCGGCAAATACGATTCCACGCTGTCGTTCCATTGCATGGCGATTTCGTTGCCGATCAATTGCACATTCTTCAGCTCGAGCGGCATAATCAAAAATTACAGCGCGGCCGCATTGCGCAGCCGCGCGGGCGTTCGTTTTCCGAAGATCGCAGTGCCCACGCGCACCAGTGTTGCGCCTTCCTCGATTGCGACGAGAAAATCGCCACTCATTCCCATTGAAAGCTGCGGAAGCTTTGCCTGAAATTCCTGCTCGAGCTGATCCCGCAACTGGCGCAACGCGACAAAATATTTGCGCGACGTTTCAGCCTCGGGCGCGAGAGGCGGAATCGTCATCAGGCCCTCGATCGTCAGGCGCGGCAACGCGAGGAGCGCTTCCATTTCCGCACGCAGCGTGTCCGGCGCGAAACCGATTTTGCTCCCCTCACCCGCTACGTTCACTTCCAGCAGAACGCGCGGGTGCAACCCTTCCTCATCCGCGATCCGGTTCATTTCGCGACCGAGCTCCATGGAATCGACGCTGTGAAAAAGTTCGAAGAGCGAAAGCGCGTGGCGGATTTTGTTTTTCTGGAGTCGCCCCACGAAATGCCAGCGCGCGGCGGAAGGCAGCAACGGAATCTTGGCCCGCGCTTCCTGGACCCGGCTCTCGCCGAAAAGCTGCTGGCCCGCATCGAAAGCCGCGCGGACCTTTTCCGCCTCGTGGGTCTTCGAGATCGCGACGAGCTCGATGCCGGCTGGTGAACGTCCGCTCTTTTTCGCGGCGCCGTCAATCTGCGACAGAACGCGCTCCAGGTTCTCGCCGATTGGTTCCACGACTGAAGCTTCCATCTTCGCTTTCGCGCGGCAAGGTCGGGAAGCGCAGTCGATCCCGCCCATCATTTAGCTCGCCAGCCGCACGCGTCTTCGGCAGAACATTACAATGATGAAACGCCTGCCTCTTCTCGTCGGTTTTATTCTTGCGCTCGCCTGCTGCGATCTTTTTGCCCAAAGCAAAATCGATTTACAAACCGGCGACACCATCGTGAGCATTCTCCAAAAAAACACCGGTCAAACGGTGGAGCTGCGAATGAAATCCGGCGAGAAAATCGGAGGGAAGGTCGAGAAGATCGGAGACAAACTCGTGCACCTTTCGCAGCTGGCCGGCGCGGAGTTTTTCGACGCCGCGGTGGATACGGCGGACGTGGCCGCTGTCATCGTTCGAACCAGGAGCAAATGATCCATCAGGCAGGGACGCCTTCCCTACCTGGATAAGAAATGAGCACGAACAGTTTCGCGATCGCGCTGGCCGTCGCCGGATTCATCCTTCTCGATTCAACCGGGGCCGCAGCCGAAGAAAAGGCGCAAACGCTCGAGCAGGCCAAACATCACTTTGCTCAGGCCGATGCGGAGCTGAACAAAGTATTCGACGCTTTCCGAAAAAAGCTCGGCCGCGATGGATTTAAGGACCTCCGCGACCGGCAGCGCCAATGGCTCGAGCATCGCGACTACATATCCGCGGATCAGCCGCGACAAAACGGATTTGAAGGCAGCAATCCGAAGAGCAGCGCTTTTTACTGGGAGGCCATGGCCGATTTAACCGAAGGACGCACCCGATTCTTGCGCGCGTCTTACGATCCCGCGCTGCCGAACGGGATCAGCGGCGTATATGAAGATTCCTATGGCGGCGAGTTGAAATTGGAAGAGACGAAGGAAGGGGTGGCCTTTGCCATCGAGGTCGTCCGGGGCCCTACCTCACACACCGGCGGCCTGACTGGAACGGCGATGCTAAAGCGCGACGCGGCGTTTTATGCCGAGCAAGTCGAAGCCGGTGAAGATCGAAAACCGTGCGAACTGACTTTCACTTTTGTCGCTGGACATATCGTGAAGCTCGAAGGCAAGAACACCGAATTTTATCACGGCGCGCGAGCCTACTTCGTCGGCACCTATTTCAAAATCTCCAAACTGGACAAACCGATCGACCTGAAAGCCGGGCAGGATAATTAGCTGGAGCCGGGCCAGCCCTAACTTGTTTTGGAATTGCGGTTTTGCGTTGCACTCGTTAGACCGTCGAGTGGATGAAGCGCGTTTTCGTTTTTCTCGGCTGCCTGGGCTTCATATTATTTCAGAGTTGCGCCCTGCATTCCGTCTCCAAAGTCCGTGCGGAAAAGCGTGTGGCAGAGAAAGAAGCGCGAGCCGCAGCTCTGTCCTGGCTCCAGCTCGTGGACGCGGGCGATTACGCGCAAGCGTATGCGGAAGAACCCGCGCGCCTTCGCACTTCGAATACCGACGCGCAGTTTATTCGTTCCATGCAAGGCCGGCGCGCTCCGTTCGGCCAGGTGAAATCGCGCCTCTTCATCGGCGCCGCCTTTACGCGGAAGCTGACCGGTTCCCCTGATGGCCGCTATGAAAGCATCCTCTTCCGGACCTCCTTCGAACACAAAACCCTCGCGGCGGAACGCGTGATCCTGAGTCACGATGCCGGACAATGGCGGGTCGTGGATTACCGCGTCTATTAGTTCGAACGACGCTAGATTTTCGCGCTTGATTTGAATTGCCACTTGCGTTTCTGCGGCTAAAATCCGCGACGTAGATCGATAAACAACCAACCCGGAGATCCCTATGAAGCTTCAGAACCGTCTCACCAAAGCCGTCGTGCTTGTTAGCGCATTCCTCGTGCTCGCCTTTTTCTCGCCCGTCCTTCGGGCGGACGATTACTCATTCAAGGTTCACAACAATACCAAGGAGAAAATCACCAAGATCCTGGTTTCGGAGGATGGCGAGACCTACGGATATTTCGACATTGGTGACGGAATCAAGGCCGGCGAGACCGAGACTCTCACCTGGCATAAATCGACCAACAACCAGGCTTGCAAGCAGTGGTTCAAGGCCGTCTGGGCAAGCGGCGAAGAAGGCAAACCGGTTCAGTTCGATTTCTGCGAAAAAGGGCTCATCCTGGAATTCTAAATCGTCTCCATCGGCCGGGTGACTTAAGAGGCCGAAAGTTTTAGATGCGGCAAAGGGAGTTTCCCTTTGCCGCATTTTTTTGTCGCTGCGCGGCGTCACCGCTTTCTTCCCAATGCTGGCGCCATGCATGCTGGCCGAGGCGTCTTAACATTTGCAAAATCGCGGGGCCGATTGAAAGCGTGTGGATGCGATTTACGGTCGATCCCCTTCCCTGGCGTCTGACCCTTGGCTGGCTGGCCGCGATGGTTGCACCGCTGGTTGCTCGCGCGGCCCAACCGGAATCGGCGGACCTGCGCTACTTTCGCGAACTGGTCGAAACGCGCAATTACTCGTTAGGCCAGCCTCTTTCTCCCAAAATTACGCCGGACGGCAAAGCGGTAATTTTCCTGCGCGGCGGCGCCCGCGACCCGGTCCTCAGGCTATATGAATTCACCATCGCGGACGCGAAATTGCGCGAACTCCTCACGCCGGAGAAATTACTCCAGGGCGCGGAAGAGAAGCTCACCGCGGAGGAACGGAGCCGGCGTGAACGGGAACGCCAGAGTTTGCGCGGCTTTACCAGTTTTCAATTATCGAAAGATGGCGGCAAATTGCTCGTGGCGCTCTCGAACAAGCTGTACGTAATCACGCGTGCGGACTCGCACGTGACCGAACTCCCCGGCCGGAATTGGATCGATCCTCGGTTTTCCCCTGATGGTCGCGCGGTCGCCGCGGTGAGCAGCGGTGAGCTTCACGTCGTCGATCTCGAAACCCAGGCGGATGCGCCGCTGACCACCGGCGCGACGGAAACCATTCAGCATGGAACGGCGGAGTTTGTTGCGCAGGAAGAAATGGACCGGCACGAAGGATTCTGGTGGTCGCCGGATTCGCAGTGGATCGCTTACCAGGAGACCGATAACAGCGGCGTTGAAAACCGATTCATTGCCGATCCTCTACACCCCGAAACGCCGCCTGCCAGGAACTTTTATCCGCGCGCCGGCACGAACAACGCCAGGGTGCGTCTTGGAATTGTTGCGCGCTCAGGCGGAGCGACGCGCTGGGTCGACTGGGATCGCGAGAAGTATCCTTATCTCGCCCGCGTGGTGTGGAAGGAGGCCGCCGCGCCGCTTTGCCTGCTCGTCCAAAATCGCGCGCAACAGGAAGAAATTTTGCTCGCGGTGGGTCCGACGTCCGGTGGCACGCGCGAGCTGTTGCGCGAAAAAGATTCCGCCTGGTTGAATCTGGATCCGAAACCAATGCCCGTCTGGCTGAAATCTGGCCGGGAATTTCTTTGGACGACAGAACGGAACGGCGCGTGGCAGGTCGAGCTGCATTCGGCAGATGGCGCGCTCGGACACGCGGTTACTCCGGCTGATTTCAATTTCGACCAATTCATCGATCTCAATGAAACCGACCACGCGATCGTTGTCGCCGGCGGACCGGATGCACGCGAACGTCATCTCTTTCGCTTCGCGCTTGAAGACAAAGTGGAGCCGCAACGCCTTACCCAGGAGAGCGGCCGTCACGACGCTGTCTTCGGCGAGACGAAGGAGCAATTTCTTCATCGCTTCGACCTTCTCGATGGGCGGGCTGGGTGGGAAGTTCTGCGCACTTCTGACGGCGGCAGGATTGGGACGCTTCCATCGGTGGCGGAACATCCCTCACTTTTGCCGAAGGTGGAACTGACGCGGACGGCTGGTGCGCGCGTGATGGATGCGGCCATCGTTCGCCCCCGCGATTTTGCGAAGGGAAAACATTACCCGGTCATCCTCGACGTTTACGCGGGACCGCGGCACAAACAGGTGATCGCGCAGCCGGATCGTTACATGATCGACCAATGGATGGCGGACCGCGGTTACATCGTGGTGGCCATCGACGGGCGAGGAACGCCGGGACACGGTCGCGATTGGGAGCGCGCGATTCGCGGCAACCTGATTGAAGCTCCGCTGGCGGACCAGATCACGGGACTACAGGCGCTCGCCAAACAGGAGCCGGCCATGGACCTCAAGCGCGTTGGGGTCGTGGGCTGGTCTTTTGGCGGA
>JBEEHO010000160.1:0-7494 GCA_041167425.1 Verrucomicrobiota bacterium
CAAAGAGAGACAGTCATGCTCGCGCCCGGTTAGCTCCAAGCTCGCGGACCCTAGCCGAAGCCCACGATAGCTGGCGAGGAAACTCTGCCGGGTCGATGCTGAACTGTTGTTCCATCGTGCACGTTACAGTCCGGACGCGGCGGGACAGCGAGCTCGAAGCCCGGCAGATTAAGAGACAGGTTCAGGTTGTAAAAGGGATCGTGCAAAAGCTCGATCGCCCACTGGCATTGCATGTATGCGACTTCGCGTCGGAACTGCGCCTGCTCCTCGGGCGTGAGGAGATGGCCGCGGGAGGCAGACTCGTGATGAATCAGGCTTGCGTACGGCGTCCAAACATTTTGGAAACCGGCGGTCCGCAATCGCAGACAGAAGTCCACGTCGTTGAAACTGATCGGGAGGTTCGTTTCATCGAACCCCCCGGCTTTTTCGAAGACCTCCCTGCGCACTACCAGGCAAGCCCCCGTCACCGCCGAACCATTTTGCTGTAACCAGGCACGATTGAAATAACCGGCGTGCCCGCGCGGAATTCGGGGAAAGGCGTGGCCGGCCACTCCGCCCAGCCCGAGGATTACACCACCGTGCTGGAGCGTGCCATCGGGATACCAGAGACGCGCGCCGACGGCGCCAATTCCATTGCGCATCGCGTGGCTTATCATTTCGCGTAGCCAGCCGGGCTCGTCCGCCTCGATATCATTGTTCAGAAAAGCGAGCACTTCACCTTTCGTCGCCGCCGCGCCGCGATTGATCAGCCGGCTGAAATTGAATGCGCCGTCGTCGCGCACCACACGCGCGTCGATTTGCCGCTCCATCGTCTGTAAAAATTTCAGCGTTGCCGGCTCGACCGAACCATTGTCGACGATGACAATTTCGATCGAGCGATAATCAGTTTGCTTGCGAATGCTCGCGACACATCGCTCGATCAATTCCACCCGGTCGCGCATCGGAATAACGATCGAAACCAAGGGCGGCGGATCCGGTATTGCGTAAACCACGCGGTGCGATTCGATATTTTCCGGGCAAGGTTCCACCCGTCCCGGGATTTCTCTGCGTTGCAGATGACCGGCGATCGCGCGCCGCGCCGCCTCCTTCGCGTACGGTTTCGCGTCGCGCGCGGCGGCCAGACTCCCGGCGACGGCGCGCCAGTGGTAAAGGATCCGCGGAATGTGGCGCACCTGCTCCGGTTGCAGCCGTTCCACGCAACGCAAAGCAAGATCGTAATCCTGCGAGCCTTCAAATCCTTCACGAAAACCAGCGATCGAACGGAGCAGCTCGGTGCGATAAACTCCGAGGTGATTGATGTAGTTTTGCCCGAGAAATAATTCGGGATTCCAATCGGTCTTGAAGAACGGATTCGTCCGCGCATCAGCCTCATCGATTTTGTCTTCGTCGGAATAAATCAAACCGGCATCCGGATGCTCGTGGATTTCGAGCGCGACGAAGGCGAGCGCGCTTTCCGAGAAGAGGTCATCCTGATCGAGTAACGCACACCATTCGCCGGTGGCGAGCTGGAGCGCGGAGTTCGTGCATGCGGAGATGTGACCGTTCCGCTCGCGGAAGGTCAGTTTGATCCGGTTGTCATCGCGCGCTTTCTGTTCGAGAAAGGGACGGACCTTCGGATTGGTCGAGGCGTCATCCGCCAGGCAAAGCTCCCAGCGTTCATAAATCTGGTTTTCCACCGAATTGATCGCGGCCTCGAGTAATCCCAGATCCGGATTGTAGACCGGCAGCAAAACTGAAATGAGCGGCTGCGCATGCATCTGCCGCAATTCCCGCCGCAACGCGCCCTGGTCGACGGCATCGAACCGCGTCAACCATTCGGCATACGCAGCGGCAATGTTCCAATCGCGCACGCGTGGGTGCGGCGCGACATTCGCGAGCAAACGCTCAAAGCTCGTCGCGAATTTCTCCAGCTTGAAATGACGCTCGAAGGTTCGGTGCGCGCCCGCTCGCAACCGCGCCGCCAGTCGCGCGTCCGTGACGCATCGCTCGATGGCCCGCGCCAGGGCCTGCGGATTCCCGGGTTCCACCAGAAGCCCGTTCATCCCGTCTCGCACCCACTCCGAGATGCCGCCGACGTCCGCGCTGATGATGACTTTACCGAGACTCATCGCTTCCAGGATCGTGATCGGCATCGTTTCGTCACGAGACGAACAGATCAACGAATCCGAGACCGCGAGCAATTCGAGGGACGCAGCATGATCGCGCTCACCGGTGAACTCCACGCCGCTTAGTCCAGCGGCGTTGGCCTTCACCTTCTCGAAAAACGGCCGATCCAAATGGCGTCCGACGATCTTGAAAGTTGTCGCTTCTCGTATTTTCGCCGGCAGCGCTTTGATCGCCTCGACCAAAATATCCTGGCCTTTGCGCGGTTCCACGCTCGCTGCTGTGATGAAAGTCCTGGGCGGATCATTGTTTTCTTGCGCGACGGATCCTGCCGTTGGAATTCCGTACGGCACCACTTCGATCGGCGTGCGCGTGAGACCTTGAAAAATGCGCGCGGTCTGTCGCGTCGGCGTGACCAGGAGTGTGGCCAGCTCCAGTGTCGGCCCCATCTCCGCGATCTGCCGAATCAACCGGACCGCCACGAGGGTTTCGTGCAAATACCAGATCACGGGTTTCCCTTCCAGATACGCGGCGCGGACAGCGGGCCAGCTGATGATCGTGTTCGCCACCACCACGTCGAATTGCGCGGACAATTCGCGCAGCTTCTCATGCCCCGGTTCGTCGAGCAGGCCGGGATGAATAATGACCGTGATGCCGTCCGCGAGGAGCAGATCAGAAATCGGTCCGCGCTCCGGCGCCACGACCACCAGATTCCAGCCTTCCTTTTGCAACCAGCGAACGAGATGAAGCAGTTGAATGGGTGCGCCGGTTAGCGTTGTTTCATGCGAGACGAAAAGAACGCTCCTTCGCTCTTGCCGCAGTCTGGTCTCTTGCGCCGTAGGGGCCACGATCTAGTTGCCTGTCTCGCGCGCACCGAACGTTCGGGCCGCGATGACCTCATCGATCACCTGGCGAAATTCCTTCCCGAAGCGCTCCATCGTAAAATTCTTTTCGTAAGTCTCGCGTGCCTTTGTCCCAAGCTCGGAGACCAGCGCCGGATCCTCGATGAACCGGCGGATGGCAGCCGCGAGCGCGGCCGGCGTTTCCGGCCTAACGAGCAGTGCATTCTCCCCTTCCACCAGAACCTCGCGCGCGCCACCGACCGTGGTGGCGATGACCGCTTTCCCAAGACACATCGCTTCCAGGATCGTAACCGTCGGCATTGCTTCATCGCGTGAAGCCGAGACAACGACATCCGCTCCGTTCATCAGCTCGATGGCCTCCGTGTGGTTGAGCGCGCCTCTGACGGTGAAATTTTTTAGCATCGAGGCAACGGCGTTGACCTTCAGCAAGAAATCGGCGGCGAGGTTTCGTCCGGCGATCTGAAACTGCGCCGCCTCCTGCAGCTCGCTCGGCAGCAACGTCAGCGCTTCGACAAAAACATCCTGGCCCTTGCGCGGCTCGATGCTGCCGAGAAGGAGAAACCGAAGCGGGCGCGATGGGTTGCCGCTTCCATTCCGTTTCAAGCCAAGATCCGGGATCGCGTTTCGCACGCATTTGACCGGGCGGTCGGTAAACGTTCGATAAACTGCGGCGGTCTGTTCGGATGGGGCCAGGAGAGCGTCAGCGAACGGTAGAGCTTCGCGCAGTTTCGCGTCTGCCCTGAGAAAATGCCCACCGACCGAGCCGGGCTCATGCAGCCACCAGACGATTGGCACATTCCCGTTCATCGCGCGCACCACGGGGCCGGTCCGGATCGTGTTGGCGACAATGCAGTCGAAATCGCGTGCAAATCGCGCGAACGATCCATGTCCCGTTTCGATTACTGGATCGATAATGAGGAGGATGTCTTCCTCCCTGAGTTTCTGGCCCAGTGGCCCATCTTTCGGCGATGTGACTGCCACAGAAAGGCCGTTGTCCCGGCACCACCGCACCGCGTGAAACAGCATCATGGGCGCGCCCGACAAGGAAAGGTCGTGCGAAACAAAGAGCACACGCCGCTGCGGTGCCATCCTCGGTCTCGGCGAAGGGGGTTCGAGCCGGTTACGCAGCTTATCCCTCGCATACGGATCGTCGGTCGCGTAGCGCGCCATTACCTCGAAGAGCAGCTCGCGGAAATCGGAGCCAAATCGATCTTCTGTAAAATTCTTCTCGAAGGTTGCGCGAGCATTCCGTCCCAACTCCTGGGCCAGTTGTGGGCTCTCCCAAACTCGCTGCATGGCGGCGGCGAGAGCCTGGGGATCTTCCGACCTAACGAGTAAAGCGTCCCGTCCATCCGTGAGGATTTCTCCGATGCCTCCGACGTTCGTGCTCACGATGGCTTTGCCGAGACTCAGCGCTTCCAGGATCGTCACCGGCATCGTTTCATCGCGGGACGAGCAAACCAGCACATCGCTTCTCCGAATCGCTTCGACGGCTTCGCCGTGATCGCACGGCCCGTCGATCGAAAGATTCGGGACCACCGCACCGGCCGCCTCGACTGCGGCGCCGAATTCGAGATCCATCACCCGCCCGAGCAAGTGGAACTCGGACGACTGCCGCATCTCGACCGGCAAAGACGATACGGCTTGCACGAAAATGTCCTGACCTTTTCGCGGCTCAATGCTTCCCAGCACCAAAAAGCGAAATGGATGCGGTGGTCCACTGGCGGAAGACTCACCCAGATCCGGGATTCCGTACGAAAAACACTTCACCGAAGACTCCGCATACTGCCGGTAAACGGTTGCGGTCCGTTCGGATGGGGCAAGCACGATGTCCGCCAAGGGCAAAGCCGAGCGCAGCTTGGGATCTTCCCGCAAGTAATGCTCTCCCACTTCGGTCTCGTGCACCCACCAGATCGCCGGCACCTTTGCCGCGTGGGCGGCTCGCACCGCCGGTTCGCTCCGAATCGTATTCGCCAGCACGCAGTCGAAATCGCGCGCGAATTTCACAAACGATTCGTGCCCTGTCATAACGAGCGGATCGATGATGAGCGGAATGCCCGCCGCTTCGTACCTTTCGCGCAACGGGCCGTCGGTCGGCGCCACCACGACGACAAACAATTCATTCCGTTTGCACCAGAGGGCCAGATGCAACAACAGGATCGGGGCGCCGCTCTGGGTGAGATCATGCGAGACAAAAAGCAGATCCGGAGTGAATCGGACTGCATCGGGTTCATCCCGCGCCTTCATCCGGATCGGTGTGGGCGAATCGGAATAAAGCCAATCCCGCATGTTATCCGTGAAGTACGGATCGTGAGTCGCATAGCGCGCCCAGCGTTTCAGCAGATAAATCGACGCCTTATTCCGACGGCGCGCGGCGTCTTTCTTTTCCTCGACCGCGATCGAGACATGACCGGCATGATTCAACGTGGCATAGGGCGTGTAAACGCAGCGCAATCCCGCCTCGCGAATTTTGAAACAGAGATCGACGTCGGAATGCGCAATCGGCGTGTTCACGGCATCGAACCCGCCCACCCGCATGAAGTCGTCGCGCCGCATCGCGAGGCAGGCTGCGGACAACGCCGCTACGTCGCGCAACGATTGCGCCATATTAAAGTGATGGGTTGAATCCGCCGCGTGCTGATGAAAAGCAGTTCCGACCAGTCCACGCACGCCCATGACCAAACCTGCGTGCTGGATCTTTCCGGTTTCGTAAAGAAGCTTGGGCGAGACCGCGCCTACTTCCGGATTCTCGAGCGGCTCGATCACATTCTGAATCCAATCGGGCTGCGCCGGCTCGACGTCGTCATTGAAAAAAATCAGGCGCTCTCCCGTCGCCGCCTCCGCGCCCAGATTGCACTTGTCGGAAAAGTTGAACGGCTTGTCATAGGGCACCAGCCGCACCGTCGCGTTCTCCGGCTCGAGGCTTTTGAGCGATTCGACCAGCTTGCTTTTCGTCACGATGACGATTTCCAAGTCGGGATACTTCGTTTTGCGCGGCAGATCGCGCAGGCAGATCTGCGCTCGTGTGGGTGAGTCGGTGGGCACGATCACCGAAACGCGCGGCCAGGACGACACCTTCAGGCGAGCGCGATTTGCCGTTGGATACTCGATGATGTCCGCCGGCAGGTTACGGCGGCGCATCGCATCGCCCAGCGCCGCCAGGTTTGATTTGCGCGCATCTGGTTTTCCCCCGACCGAACCGGAGGCCGGATGTTCGCGCCAGTGATAGAGAACGTGCGGAATGTGGTGGATGGCGCGCGCGCGTTCTGTTGCCCGCAACGCGAAATCATAATCCTGCGAAAGATCGAACTCTTTGCGAAACCCTCCGACTTGGTCTACGAGCGAACGCCGGTACGCGGTGAGGTGACCGATGTACATGAACGCGCAAAGAAGTGCGGGACTCCACTCGGGCTTGAAAAATGGCGCGTGGCGTTGCCCGCCTTCACTCCACCTGTCTTCATCGCTGTAGAAAATGTCCGCGTCCGGAAAGTCGCCGATCGCGCGAGCCAGCTCGAACAAGGCAAACGGCGCCAGCAGATCATCGTGATCGGCACAGGCGATGAAATCACCGGTGGCGAGCTGGAGCGCGCGGTTCGTGTTTTCGGCAATCCCGAGATTCTTTTCGAGCCGCTCCAAACGGATCCTCGACTCTCGCGAAACCCAACGTTGGAGCGAGGCCCGAGTTTCGGGCCGATCGGAGCCGCCATCGACCAGGCAGATCTCCCAATTGTCATACGTCTGCGCGGCGACAGAGGCGAGCATCTCATCCAAGAAAATTGCGGGAGTATTGTAAACCGGCACGAGCAAACTGATTTTCGGCCGACTCGCGAGCTGTAATGAATTGCGTCGCTGTTCATCCAGCTTCTCGGCATCCGGTTCGTGCTCGCTCATCCAGGCAGCGTACCGGCTGGGCGGCTCGATCGACGCGACTTCGCGCGGTTTCTCCGGCATTGGCTCGGCTTTCGGCGCCCGCGAAATTCCGAGACTGCGCGGGATGCGCCGGATTTCCCGCACGATTTTTTCGCTGAACGGACGATGCACTTTCGGACCGGTCGGGATATTGAAACACCTGCCATTTTTCCGGCACGCCTTTTTCGCCGCGCTCAAGATTCGCTTCTGGTCCTTGATCTGAACCTTCAGTTGTTCCAACTCCCCTTTCAGATTCTCGGTCTCAGCCGCCGCCTGATTGAGTTGTTCATGCTGGCTATCCATCACCAGCTGCGCCTTCGCGCGATCCCGGCGGAGCGCCTCGAAGTTTTGCAGTTGCTCGGCCTGCGCATCCATGACCAGTTGCGCCTCGCCCCGATCCCGCCGCAGCGCTTCCAGATTCTTCATCTGCGAATCCATGATCTCCTGCGCGTTGGCGCGGTCGCGACGATGTGCTTCGAGATCCTTCACCTGCGAATCCATGATCTCCTGGGCTTTCGTGCGATCAGCCAGGATCGCGTCGAACTGTTGTTGGAGGTCGGCAATCGCACGCATCTGATGGTCCATGATCTCCTGGACTTTCCAGCGATCGGCCAGGAGC
>JBEEHO010000161.1:0-26271 GCA_041167425.1 Verrucomicrobiota bacterium
GCTTCTTCCAGTTTTGTAAGATGCGCTTTCAAGTTCTCGAGGGACTTCTCATCGTTCATGGGTGACTCCTTTTCGTTTGCGGAACTAAGCTTTCGAAGCCGCGATGTTAACTCAGCGCGGGTAGCAACGGCAAGTCCGACGGCGTCTGCCCCATCAAACTTTTCCGATTCGCGATCGCGGTCAGTCCGTGCGAAACCGCTTCAGAAGTCTCCGATATCAAAACCGGGAATTTGAACATCAAACCTTCCATGTTTGCCTCCGTATTTCTCGTTAGTCGCTCATCGACTCACGATTCCTTTGATCGAAGAGTACGGACCCGATCTTGATTTCGTCGAAATTGCGCCATGCGAACAGCGACAAACTATTTGGCCATTGATCAGTTTGGTCTCTCGAGCAAGACATCGATGCACTTCTGAAAGAATTTTCGGCAGAGGGCTCACTACTCGCATCGTTAGGATTTCCCGAAGAGAGGTGCAGCACGATGCCTCTTCCTAACGGATTTCGACGTTCCGCCTATCACCTCACATCAGCCATGTGATTCAGAAGGGTGATATAATGGAACGTGACGGGTGGGATTACATTCATAGCAAATGTTTGTACTGCGACGAGAACGATTTACCTCTATCATTTGAAGGTACAAGCGGGGGCGGAATCTGGGCGTTGCAATTGCTGAAAAGTAAGGCGACTGGCAAGTTAAGCGTTGGCAGGTCGGCGCTTGTCGGGGTTTCGTTTTACCAGACAAGACTCGATACAGCCATCAGGTACGTGAGGGGTCACTTCATCAAGTCGATCTATGATGTTATGTGGAGAAGTCAGCGCAGCTAACCCGCAGTCGCTCTTCGCGGTGTTCAAACATCGATCCGAAGAGGGACCAGAGAGTGTCGCTGTCGTGCCCCGCTATCGGGTGTGCATCTCGGCTTGTTCAGAGACAAATTCGATGAAGGTGTCGACCAAGTGCTGCGCCAACTCGCCGGTCGAGAACACCCTCTTGCCTTCATCCTCTGAAATCCATATCACCTCGTTGTGGCGAAAGGTTGGGCGCAATGTGCGCTCGTCCAGAGTCTCTCCGTCGCCGTGTGGCTCACCGAACGCACCGAAAGGTCGCTTAAAGATATTTGCGGCGAGCACAGCATCGCTAACCGAGTTTTCGTAGAACTGCCGTAGCGCGAGACCAAGATACATTCCAAATCGCGTGTTGACGTAAAGCCCGTGGCGTATCGGCTTCGCGAAATTAAATTTGATCACGTTGCTCGCTCCGACGCCGCCCTCGATAATACGTTGGATTTCGGAGCACAACTCGTCAAATCCTTGAGACCGTTTGCGCACCTTCCTCCGAATAGATGAGACGTTCGGCTTCTTTTCGTTCGCTTAGTGTTTCTACCAACGCTCTGACTTTCTGCGAGCTGTCCCGTTCTACTAACTCGTCTTTTCGTTCCGAAACGTTCACCGCAATCTTTATTTCGCCAACGACCGCCAGCAGACCTTGTGAAGCTGAGACAGCAAAGCGATCTGCGAGAAGGGGCGAATAGGCTCGCACTTCTTCAGCAGTCACATCTTTCCAAATGGGAAGAATGATTTTGCGAGTTGTCGTCTCTAGGCCGAAAAGGGCCGCGAGCTCACTTTCCGTCCATTTTTTCTTGGCAAAGAACGCCCTACTAAGAACTACAACCCCGAAATCACCTGATCGCAGACCCTCTGTGATCTTGCCTAGCAGGCTGTCGCCGAGCGTTAGTTGAAATTTGTCATACCATACCTCGAAGTCGCCTCGCGTGGGCAAGCGGCTCAACAAAATCCGCTTTGTCTTCAGAGACGTGGCAAATAAAAAGTTTCATCACGCTTTAAGTTAGCAAAACAGCCGGGCCTCTTTCGAAGCCCGGCTGTCGCAATTTACATTGCGTTTCGGCTTAGTAGTCCATGCCGCCCATGCCGCCGCCCATTCCGCCGCCCATGCCCGGAGGCATGCCGCCACCCTTTTCCTTTTCAGGAGCTTCGGTGATGATGGCTTCGGTGGTGAGCAACAGGCCTGAGATCGAGGCCGCATTCTGCAATGCGATCCGTGTGACCTTGGTCGGATCGACGACGCCGGCTTTCACCAGGTCTTCGTAGTTGCCGGTCGCGACGTTGTAACCTTCGTTACCTTTGCGCTTCTTCACTTCCTGCACGATGAGCGCGCCTTCCTGGCCCGCGTTATCGGCCAGAGTGCGGAGCGGCTCTTCGATCGCGCGGCGAATGATCGCAGCGCCAACCTTCTCGTCGCCTTCGAGCTCGAGCTTATCGAGCGCCTTTTGCGCACGGATGAGAGCGACGCCGCCACCAGGCACGATGCCTTCTTCCACCGCGGCGCGGGTCGCATGCAACGCGTCCTCGACGCGAGCTTTCTTTTCCTTCATCTCGGTTTCGGTCGCAGCGCCGACGTTGATCACGGCTACGCCACCCGCGAGTTTCGCGAGGCGTTCCTGGAGCTTCTCCCGATCGTAATCGGAAGTCGTCTCTTCGATCTGGCGACGGATCTGGCTGACGCGGCCCTGGATGTCGGACTGCTTGCCTTCGCCTTCCACGACGGTGGTGTTCTCCTTGTCAATCGTGACGCGTTTTGCACGCCCTAAGTCCTCGAGCTTTACGTTCTCGAGTTTAATTCCGAGGTCTTCGGTGATGCACTGGCCGCCGGTGAGGACCGCGAGATCTTCCAGCATCGCCTTGCGACGATCGCCGAATCCCGGGGCCTTGACGGCTGCTACTTGTAACGTACCGCGGAGCTTGTTCACGACCAATGTCGCGAGGGCTTCGCCTTCCACGTCTTCCGCAATGATCAGAAGCGGACGTCCAGCTTTCGCAACTTTCTCGAGCAGCGGCAGCATATCCTTCAAGCTCGAGATCTTCTTCTCGTGGATGAGGATGTAAGGGTTATCGAGGACCACTTCCATCGCTTCGGCGTTGGTGACGAAGTAAGGAGAGAGGTAGCCTTTGTCGAACTGCATGCCTTCGACCACGTCGAGGCTGGTTTCGATCGACTTGGCTTCTTCCACCGTAATGGTTCCGTCCTTGCCGACCTTGTCCATCGCATCGGCAATGATCTCGCCGATCGTGCGGTCCCAGTTAGCGGACACGGTCGCGACCTGCGCGATTTCCGTGCGATCGCTGACCTTCTTCGAGATCTTCGCGAGTTCGGCCACAATGGCTTCCACCGCCTTGTTGATCCCGCGCTGGAGCGAAGTCGGGTTGGCGCCGGCCGTGACGTTGCGAAGACCTTCTTTGTAGATGGACTCAGCGAGAACGGTGGCCGTGGTGGTGCCGTCACCGGCAATGTCGGAAGTCTTGGAGGCGACTTCGCGCACGAGCTGGGCGCCCATGTTTTCGTAAGGATCTTCGAGCTCGATTTCCTTGGCCACGGTCACACCATCCTTGGTGATCGTCGGGCTGCCGAATTTCTTGTCGAGGATGACGTTGCGACCGCTCGGTCCGAGGGTCGCTTTCACGGCGCGCGAGAGCTTCTCGACGCCGCGGAGAAGCGCATGCCGCGCGTTCTCATCAAATTGTAATTGTTTAGCTGCCATATGTCTTAGTAGTTACTTTCTAGTTGAGAGTTGAGAGCGCGATTAACCAATGATGCCGAGGATGTCATCCTCACGCATGATCAAGTAAGACTCGCCGTCCACCTTGATTTCGGTGCCGCCGTATTTCGGGATGAGCACCTTGTCGCCTTTTTTCACCGTGAACTCGACCTTCTTGCCATCTTCGTCCAGTTTGCCGGTGCCGAGAGCGACGACGCTGCCCTCCTGCGGTTTTTCCTTGGCGGTATCGGGGATGATAATGCCGCCCTTTTTTGTTTCTTTCTCTTCGATCGGCTGCACGAGCACACGATCTCCGAGAGGTCTTACGTTAATTGCCATGTGTAATTACTCTTTCTACTTTGTGGGTTACTGCCGGCATTCGTTAGGTTCTCCTGACTACCGCCGGCAAATTGTTTAGATTGCTCTGCTACTTCTTTTTATTCTCGTCCACGACTTCGAATTCGGCGTCGACGACGTCGCCCTGGTCTTTCCGGGGGCCTTCTTCTTGAGGACGAGCACCGGGGCCCGTCTCACTGCCCGCCTCGGAACCCGGAGCGGGGCCCGCGCTGGCCGCGGCCTGCTTGTAAAGATCGGCGCTGACTTCCTGGAACTTGTTCTGCAGGTCGTCGTAAGCACGCTTCATCGCGTCAGTGTCGTTCTTCTCGATCGCTTCGCGGACCGCCTTGATCGCGTCCTCGACTTGTTTGCGTTTCTCTTCCGGAATCTTGTCGCCCAAATCCTTTAGCTGCTTCTCGCTCTGGTAGGCCAGCGTGTCGGCGTTGTTCTTGATCTCGATGGCTTCCTTCGCCTTCTTGTCTTCTTCGGCGTGGGTTTCCGCGTCGCGCTGCATCTTCTCGACCTCTTCCTTGCTCAAGCCTGAGCTGCCAGTGATGGAAATCTTCTGCTCCTTGCCCGTGCCCAGGTCTTTCGCCGAAACGTGAAGGATGCCGTTCGCATCGATGTCGAAAGTGACTTCGATCTGGGGCGTGCCACGCGGTGCGGGCGGAATTCCGTCGAGGTGGAAGGTGCCGAGGTTCTTGTTGTCACGGGAAAGCGGACGCTCACCTTGCAGGACCTTGATCTCCACGCCGGGCTGATTATCGCTATAAGTCGAAAAGATCTGCGACTTGCGCGTCGGGATCGTCGTGTTACGCGGGATCATCGGCGTAGCTACCCCGCCCGCAGTCTCGATCGCCAGAGTTAGCGGAGTTACGTCGAGCAGCAGCACGTCCTTGACGTCGCCCTTAAGGACACCGCCCTGGATGGCAGCACCGATAGCTACCACTTCATCGGGGTTAACTCCCTTGTGCGGTTCCTTGCCGATTAATTGCCGCGCGGTCTCGATAACCTTGGGCATACGCGTCATACCGCCTACCAGCACCAGCTCGTTAATGTCCTTCTCGGAGAGCTTCGCGTCCGCCAGGCAATCCTTAACGGGCTTGATCGTGCGCTGGAAAAGCGGGTCGGTCAGCTGCTCGAGCTTCGAGCGGGTCAGCTTCTTCTGGATATGCTTCGGCCCGCTCGCGTCCGCCGTAACGAAGGGCAGATTGATCTCGTATTCCTGCACGGAGGAGAGAGCTATCTTCGCCTTCTCAGCTTCTTCCTTGATGCGCTGGAGCGCGTCCGGCTGCCTGGAAAGGTCGAGGCCGCTATCCTTCTTAAATTCACTAACGATCCAATCGACCAGGACGTTATCCCAGTCGTCGCCGCCGAGGTGGGTATCGCCGTTGGTGGCCTTCACTTCGAAGACACCGTCGCCGATTTCGAGCACGGAAATATCGAAGGTGCCGCCGCCCAGGTCATAGACCGCGATCTTTTCGTCCTTCTTCTTGTCCAGACCGTAAGCAAGTGAGGCAGCGGTCGGTTCGTTAATGATGCGCAGCACTTCCAGGCCGGCGATCTTGCCCGCGTCTTTGGTGGCGTTCCGCTGCGAGTCGTTAAAGTAAGCCGGCACGGTGATCACGGCCTGGGTGACCTTCTCGCCGAGCTTCGCCTCCGCGTCGGATTTGAGTTTCGCAAGAATCATCGCGGAAATTTCCGGCGGAGAGAACGTCTTCTTCTCGCCGTTCACTTCGACCTGCACATGGGCGTCGCCGTTGGCGGCTTTTACGATTTTGTACGGGACGCGATGCTCTTCCTCGCGGACTTCATCGAACTTACGTCCCATGAAACGTTTGATGGAGAAAACTGTGTTAGCCGGATTGGTGACCGCCTGGCGTTTTGCGGCCTGGCCGACGAGTCGTTCGCCATTTTTCGCGAATGCGACTATGGATGGAGTCGTCCGGGCTCCCTCGCTGTTTTCCAAAACAATCGGGTCACCGCCCTCCATGACAGACATACAGGAGTTGGTCGTGCCCAAGTCGATACCTAAAACTTTAGCCATAAAAATTGGTTTCCTTTCGTGAACGGAATCGTTCACGCCCTGTTTAGCAATCCATATTCCGCAGCTCCGTTGAATGCATAAGTGCTATGTTTATAATGGTTTGAGTCGTTAGCCATCGGATCCCCCATAGGACAATACGAGACATCGTGGCTCTGTTTTCTGATCCGTGAGCGTCCCGGTGTCGCACTCCGAACGAGGGATTTTCCGTCTGCTTGGAATCAATATTCTCGGCTGTCTCGGTATGTCTTTTGCTAATAAACGGCTCGATGCAACCATCAGGCGCCGCCACTCTTTCAAACCGGGAAACGAGCCACGACATCATCTTCGCATGCGCCAACTGCTCGACCTCGTTAGTGGTCGATTCGGCCGCCGCGGGAATGACGCTGGATTGCCAGAATTGCGGCAAGCCGACCACTATTCCGAACCCGGCTCTGGCAGCCGCGACTGGAAGCGCGATCAAAATATCCGATCTGCAACATCAACTCGAAGAGAACGAATCCCAGCGCACGGAAATAACCGGCTACGTCAACCAGCTCAGCATCCAGCTTCATCGCTGGCAGCTGCGTCTTCAGACCTTGAAGGAACGCCAGGAGAAACTCCAGACCGAGCTCGCGTCCCTGAGCGCCTCCCGCCCTGAGTAACAGGCACGGAGGGCGCTCTTCAAGCTGCGCTCTGTTAAGTGTTGGAGTATCCCTTTACTTGCCAACAGCGAACAGGTGACCCGCGTTCTGCGAGTAGATCTTTCCGTCGCTCCCGAGCGAGGCCGGAGTATAGGCCGCACCCAGGGCTAGCTGTTGAAATATCTTCTGCTTTAGCGTGCCGCCCTGGTTAATCGCGAACAGGTTGCCGTCTTCGCTATTCGCATAGACAACGCCATTGGCATCGATTGCCGCCGCGTTAACACACCACTCGAATGAGTTGGGATGATCCGAGACGCACGTGATCGACCCGTCTGGATTTCGCGTGCAGCTCTGCGTGTTCGTGTTTTTGAACTTCCACTCGACTGTCAGGGTGGGACTGAGCTGCGTGACGAAGTATTCCTCGGGAAAGGTCGGGTTTGAGGCGTTCCGATCCGGAGGACAGAATGTGGCAACGTTGCAGTAGGAGCCGACGTCGTTGTAATGGTTGTCCTTGATCACGACTGAGTAAGTCCCGTCGTGCGGATAGACCGCGACGGTAGCGTCCCAGCCAAAGGAATAGGACTGGAGGAAGGCGCCGTTTGCTCCTGCGAAGCGCATGAGATGCCCTTGGGCGTAGTTATAACGGCTATAGGCGCCAAACAAGATGCTGCCATCGGGGGCGACGGTGGGCGTTGACGATTCGTCATCGAGAACGCGCCCTCCGCCGTAGCGATTAGTGGCGGGATCGACGCCCGCTCGCGCACCAGCGCGGCAGCCGCCCAGGTAGTTTCCGTTCGTGTCGGTCGCCCCGTTGAGCGGGAGCATGCTTCCCGCGCTCGCCGGCGTGCCGTCGTTGCAGCCATCATGGAAATAGCCTCCATTCAAGTACGACGCCGGGAACGCTCCAGGCGCATCCGCACCGCGGAGGGAAGCCGCCCACTTCAACGTCAGGTTGGGATTGATCGCCAGAAGAAAGCCGTGCCGGGCTCCTTCAACAACGGGCAAATGGGCGCGGGTGACGCTGTAGATCGTTCCATCAGGCGCGATCGCCGGCGCTACATTGAGAGCTACCCGCTGCAGGCCGCAGGTTACGTTAGGTGGAACGGCGTTGGGACTGGGCGGAAATGGCAACTGCGCTGTGGAGAAAGTACCGGCACAGGGATCCCCGGAATTCGGCGCGGCCGGGTTAAGGCCCGTGTAACTAACGAGACTGATCGCGTCAGTTGGCGTAACCTTCACCAGCCAGGAATCAATGGCGTCGTTCGTATAAAAGCCGCCGTTATCATGCAGCTTCAGCACGTTGTAGTAGATGTTCCCAGAGCTATCGGCGGTGAGCGGACTAACGGTGAAGGTATGCGCATCCAGAGTTCCATCCGGATGCAGAAATTGGGCAGGGATGAGACATGTCACGGTCGCGCCGTTACTCTTGTCTAGTTTGAAAATGGAACCGCCCGCGCCCGGATCGTAGACGTATCCATTCGCCAGGACCGCGTGGTAGACCGGTTCCCAGAAGTCCTTCTGCGATCCCGGAGCCACCCAATCACTGTCGAAGGTCCACACTTTCACCAGGTTCTTGCCCTGCCACGAGAATTTGTTCTGATGCCAGGTCTGGGTGGCATAGGTTCCGACGGTGTAAGAGCCCGCTTTCGATTCCATGTAGACATCGTTTCCCTCGACCAGCGGGACCTGATAGTGGGCGAGCAAATCGCCCCCATTCTGCGCTTGTTCGTCTGGCACGAGCGGGTCGTAAACGATGTTTGCCAGGATTTTGTTAAGGTTCTGCCCGACGACGTTCAGAAATCCCGTGTGTTGGGGATTCTGGGCCCACTGCGGCCAGCCATCAGCGAAAGCTGCGGCGAGTCCGAGAGAGATACTGCATAGAGCAAAGGCCAGAGCGACGGCCTGCCTGATTCTGATTTTCATGGGGAGTCTCCTTTCTTGGAGAGTTGAGGGGTTAGACTAACGTTTAGGGGAAAGTGAGTTTGAGGAAAATTCGCCGAAACTGTCAAGAAAATTCTGCGGGACTTTGCTCGACGGCAAAATCACCGAAGGCGTTTTCCCGAATCGCTGTCGGCCAAAGAAAACATAAGGCGACGGGGAGAGCGCCGCTCCCTGGAAAACAGCTGAATTATTCGGTCCGCAACGCGGTCATCGGACTGACCTTGGTCGCGCGGCGAGCAGGCAGGTAGCAAGCCAATAGCGCCGCGGCTGAGAGCATCACGCTGGAAGCAAGGAGCGCCGCCGGATCGGCGGGACTGACCTGGTAGAGGATCTGCGTAAGCAGGCGTCCGGCGGCGAGCGCGAGAAGCAGGCCAACACCGAGAGCGAAACCGGTTTGGAGCGCGCCTTGTTTCATGATGAGCGAAAAGACGTCGCGCGGATGTGCGCCGAGCGCCATGCGAATGCCGATCTCCCGCGTTCGCCGCGCGACCGCGTACGATTTCACTCCATAAACTCCGACGACCGCGAGAAGCAATGCAATCACGCCGAAGATGCCGAAGAGAACCGCGCCGAGCCGCACGATCCAAAGTCCGACGCTCTTCTCGAGGAAATCTGTGAACGGCGTGATCTTGAGGACGGGCAGATTCGGATCCACTTCGCGCAGCACCTGGCGGAGCGCGGGGATCATCGCGGCCACCGCCTTCCGGTCGGTCGCCGCCAGGCGCACGTGGAAATAGACGTTGCCGTTGTATCCCTGCGCGAGTGGCACAAAAAGCCGGCGCTGAGGCCCGTTGTTTTGCACTTCATGCCGGTGCCAGTTTACGATGCCGACCACTTCCATCTCCGCCGGCGAACCGTCGGATGGAGGCTGCGTATAACGAATGCGCTGACCGATCGCGTCGCCGTTGGGAAATAATTTCGTGGCCATCTTTTCGTCGATGATTGCCACGCGCGGCGAATCCTTGTTCTCGGCTTCAGTCTGGGTGAAATCGCGGCCGCGCAGGAGATGCACGCCGATGGCGTCGAAGTAGCCGGGCGTGACCGCGGTGAAAAGTCCGCCCGCTCCTGGGTCGGGCGCATTCGGATCGGTCCTCACCACCGGCGCCTCATTCGCCGGCATGATGCGGCGCGAGTTCGTGAAATTTCCGTAGGGGACCATTGTGCCGAGCGCCGCCGCTCGAACACCGGGCAGGCTGCGAGCGCGATCAATCGCGGCGAACATGAGACGCTTCGCCTGAACGACGTCGGTTTTGCCTAACGAGAAGTCCATCTCGGTCACAATTCCGCCCGCCGGTTCGAAGCCTAACGACACGCCGCCCGCTGCGAGCGCACCGCGAAAGAAAAGGCCCGCACTGAAAAGCAGCACGAGCGAGAGAGCGATCTGCGCCATCACCAAAAGGTGGCGCGGCGCGAAGAAACGGTTGAAACGACCGATGTGCGCCGGCTCGCCCGCCTGTTGTTTGAGGTCATTAACCAGGTCGGCGTTCGACGCCTTGAGCGCCGGCCCGAGGCTGAAGAGCATTGTCGCGAAAAGACAGAAGAGAAGCGTGATCGCGAGGACCGTCACGTCCGGTTTCATATCCACCACCATCGAGAAGCTCATGGAAGTGAAGAGCCCGCCGAGGGAACGGAGCAGCGCTCCATTAGACCAGACGCTCAGAAGGAGGCCGACGTCCCGCCCGCGAGAGCCAGGAGAAATCCTTCGCACAAAAGCTGGCGGACGATGCGCCAACGGCTCGCGCCCAGAGCGAGACGCAATGCGATTTCTTTCGCGCGCGCCGTGCCGCGAGCGAGCAGCATGTTCGCGAGATTCAAACTCGCGATCAGCAAAACGGCGCCAGCCATGCCCATGAGCAGCGCGCCGATGAGAGTGACCGGTCCGTCGTCCTCCGGAGACGTGCTGATGCTGAAACGCGACGGCGTATTGATCTGCAATTCCCGCGCGCCCTGCGAGTCCGGCGGCTGGATCGCGGTGAGACGTTGCGCGAGCACTGGCAGGCGCGATTTCGCGGACTCGATTGTCAGGCCGGGATGCAATCGAGCCACCACATTGAGCGCGTAGTTTTTCGGTAGCGCCAGGTCCTGGAGATCGCTCGAATCACTGAAGGCCGAGCTCAACTGGGAGTAAACGCCCAGCGGCAACCAGACATCGGGCGCGATGAGCGCGCTGATCCCGCTGAAACCTTCGGGGCTGACGCCGATCACCGTGAACGCCTGGCCATTCACCTGGAGCGTGCTGCCGACAATATCAGGCCGGCCTCCCATTCGCTTCCAGAATCCGTAGCCGACAACCACCACTGGAATATTCGCGTTCGGCCGGCATTCAGCGGCGTTATAAAAACGGCCGAGCGCGGGCTCGACGCCCATGAGCGCGAAAAAATTTTCTGAAGTGAGAAACGTGAAACTGCGCCGCATTCCTTCGTCGCGGCCGATGCCAGCAAGCGCGAAGTTCACCGCCGCCGTTTCGGAAAAGACATCCGTGCTCTCACGCAAGACCTGGTACTCCGCGTGGGAAAACTGCCGGTAATCACGGTTCGCATTTTGCCGCGCGGTGAAAACATTCACGACTTCAGCGGGACGCACCCGCACCATCGGCCGGAGTACGATGCCGTTAATGAGAGCGAATACGGCGGAGTTCACTCCGATCGCGACTGCGAGAGTGAGAACGGCTATGGCGGTGAATCCAGGAGCCTTGACGAGTTGGCGAAATGCGAATCTGAAATCCTGAATCATTTTGGGGCCTTTCCTGTGAGATGCGGAAGGCCGGCCAGTTGGATTCAGGAATTGTCTCAGGTGATGCGCATGACAGTCGCCGCTCTTCGCTTCGCACGGCGAATCGGCTGCAACTTATTCTTCGGTCGGGCCATCCTTCTTTCGGAGGTGCTGGCGAAAGGTGTAGGTGGAATCGGTGGCGCCTTTCGCGATCTCTTCGGCTTGCGTTCTCTCTCTCAGCCAAATGGCGCGCGCGGTCGCGAGCAGATCCTGAGCGGACGCGATGGGATCTTCTTACTTCTTCGCGTTACGCGGATCGTCGGCAGGATTTACGTACTTGATGGCAAACGGTCCTGTGCCGTGCACCTGCACGACCACTTCGCCGGTCGCCCAGGCGAAATGCTTCATGCCGGCCGGCATTACCGCGAAGCTGCCGGCGACCATTTCATGTCCCGCGGCTTCGTCGAACTTGTCGCCCATTCCCAGATGGAACGTTCCGGAAATCACCGTGACGCGTTCAGCTGTCGGGTGAGTATGAGCCGGAATCTTGTAGCCATCCGGGGCCTGGAGCCGGATCGTAAAAGGTCCGGCCTTGCTGGGATCTCCTTCCAAGACCGCCAGTTTTACGCCGGGTGGCAAGAAAGGCGGACCGTCCATCCACTTGATCTCTGAGGGCGAAAACATTTTATGCTCGGCCGCGGCCGACGCCTTGGAATTTTCATCACTCGATTTCTTCGAGCTGACCTTTTTTTCTTCCGCATTAGCGAACGACGAGAAAGCCCACAGGGCCGTGAGCAGCGTTGGGACCAGGATCTTTTTCATAGTGGTGAGTTGGGATGCTGCAAAAGTGCCGCCTCATAAAAATCGCAATTCCCTTCACGCTCCGTCAAGGCGATTCGCGTGCAGCGCACCATCGAGCCAGGCCGGCCGCGCTGGAGGACTCGCGGAACAAAGGCCTCGCTCCGTGGATTGACCGCGGGAACGTGCACAGCGAGCCTGCCTCATGCCGCAACGCCAGCGCTATCTTTTCGTCTGCCTTAATCAGCGGCCTAACGATCACCCCAAGGGCTCGTGCACGGCTCGCGGTTCGGAGCAGGTGCGCCTCGCGCTAAAGGAACAGCTCGCCGGCCGGGGATTGGCTAAACTCGAGGCGCGCGTTTGTGCGTCGAGCTGCCTCGACCAGTGCTCCAGCGGAGTCTGCATTCTGGTCGAGCCCGATCATTTTTTTTATGGCAGGGTTGCGGTGGCCGACGTGCCCGAAATCGTGGAGGGAATCGCCCGCGGTCGCAGGGTTGAGCGGCTAGTGCTTAGCCCCGACGATTTGGCGCGAGGGTAGGGCAACACTGATCGCCGTTCGTCCTAACTCACTTTTCGGTCGAGCAACGCTTTCAACAAATGCCGATGGCAATGTGGCTCGTCCTCGGCGCAATGGCAGAGCAGCGTCAGGGTGCGGCTCTCCGCCAGATGCTGAAGAAGACGCAGGGTGAATTTCTGGCCGTGATTCTTGATCTGCCTGTTGCGCCGATCAAGCGTCCCGCCCTCACGCAATTCCCTGCGGTATCGATCGGTGTATTTCGCCCAGGAAATTTTTCCCGCCAGGAATTCATCCCGCAGCTGCTCGCTCGGGCCGAGATTGGCCATCCAGATGTGGTAACGATCTTTCGGCAGGCCGCGCCCCCGCCCTCGCGAGGCAAGAATCCGCAGACCATCAGTAGCCGGCTCGATCCTGGTGTGAACGGATTTTGTTTTGATCATGGTTCTTGTTCCCGAGTCATGTGAGCAGCAGGGTGCGGGCGCGTTTCTGACCCCTTAAATTAATTGCTTGCAGTCTCCTTTCCGGCTGAACATTCTAGCGCACGTTAGCTATACCTTATGAAAAAATCCCTTATTACATCCATCGCAGTTCTGGCCGCCGCCGGCTTAATGACGTCATGCGCCAACAAGAAGGAAACGGCGACGACAAGCACGTCGAGCGAAACCGCGGCCACGACCAAGAAGTCGACCACCAAGAAGGACGCGACTAAGAAAGACGCGACCACGAAGAAGTCGGAGACCAGCACGACCAAGAAATCTTCGACCAAGAAGAAGAGTGACGCTGAGAAGCCGGCGACCTCTCCTTCACCGTCTCCTTCGCCTAGCGCCTAGTCCGACTTCGGACCACAGGCCTTCAACTGCAACTCCGCCGATCCCTGGCGGCACAAAATTGGTGTCTTCAAGCCTCCTCAAAAAGGAGGCCTGATCGACACCTTTTTTTGTGAGGGCGTCGCGGTTCTGTTGTTTCAATTTGGTTCGAAGCGCAAACGGGCCTTGGGCGATCCGCCAGTCAGTTGAATTCAATCACGCTGCGGGGCGGCAGAGAGGCCAGCTGCTCCAGCTCGATCGACCGGTCATCATATTTCATTCGCAGACAGATGTCGGCGTCGGGCGCCACGCCCCAAAAATAGATCGGCTGGGATGAGGCGCAGAATTCGTACTTCGGATGGTTTTGAGGAAACCCGCAATCATCCTCCGCGTGCGGTCCGCGTTTGCAGCACGCGCGAAGATCGGTGATCAGCTTTTGCAGCTCAGCCTCGCCCCGCTTCACCGCGACGCAGATCAGAATCTTTCCCGTAGCCGACTTGACCAGCACATCGATCCCATTCGCCCTGGCACTCGGTTCCATCATGACCTGGCTCCTAAGCCATCCGCGCTGCAGGATCAGCGACGATGCGGTCGAGAGCTGGCAAACGCCTTCGCGAAAAAGACGCGGCGGAAGCGGTTCGCGCCAGAAGATCTGACACTGCTCTTGCTCGGCGGAAGGAGGGAGCAGCTCGCTCTGGACACAGCCTTCCCGATCAATTGAAAATATTCCGGCTTCGAGACCCAGGAGGAAATACTTCGCCTCCGTGGTCCCGGGAGGCGGACTTATGCGAAGGCCTGAAAAGGCAGGCTGTCCGATTGTCTCGCATAATTCAGCAAACTTATCCCGCAAGTATTTTTCCAATTCGCCTGCCCAGTCTCGCTCCATTGCTTGCTCGCTCGCTTGTGATCCGTCACGGTTACCCGTGCTCAGTCACTCAAAGGTGGAGAAGAGCGAAACGCCACGATTAACGCGGCCGCCACCGGAGCCGACACCAGGGCCGTCCTAATTCCAAAGGCCAGGAGTTTTCTCCGTGGACTAATGGGAGCCAGCGCCAGAACGGGAGCGAACCCCAGCAACAAGGCGCTGGCAGCGGGAAGCTCAGCAAAAAAATAACCGCTGACCAGCAGCGTGCCCAGAAGCAACGACGATACTGGCACGATCCCTCGACCCAAGTTGATCTGGCGCACGGCGAAAACCAGGGTGCCGAAGACAGCTGCTCCCAGCACCGCCGCAAGCTGTCCCAGCAGCACGCTGCCCGAGAGCATTAACGCGCCGAAGGTTCCCCCACAGACTACCAGGAGGAAGACCGGCACTTCGACGGTCGTACTGGACCGCCGCAGTAACGCATCCAGAATAATTGCCAGTAACAGCATCGCAGCTCCCAGGCCCGCCACCCACATCCAGCCCGCACCTGGCGACCAGCCATATTGAAATTTCGGCCTGAGCAATAACCTCAACGCTCCAATGGCAACCACGGCGAAAATCAGCGCGCGCGACCAGCTCTTTATCGCCCAGAGGGCACAGAATGCGCCCAGCACCGCAGTCGCGAGCGCGAAGTAGGGCAGCCAATTTGTAGTATCAGTGGGTGGAAACGAAACGCGGCCGGCCACAAAGAGGTGACCCACAAAATAAGCGATACCTATGGCGAGGGGGGCGAACGCACCTCGCGTCCGCTCTTTTCCCCAGAAAAGCGCGACTCCGCTCACTCCCGCGGCCACCACCATTGCGATGACGGCCGCGGGCAAAATCTGCTGGAGCAAAAACATCCCGCTCAATGCTCTTACTGCTAAGCTAACTGTCTCTTATTGCTTAACGCCTTCCAGGCTCAGGATAAGGTTCACATCGTCACCCAGGGCTCCGGCCATGAATTTCATATCGTAATCGCTCCGCTTGATCGTGAATCGCGTCTCGCCGCCGCCGCGCACCTCGCCCTTTCCGCCTTTGCCTTCGCCGCCTTTTTTGAAGTCGACCGTAATCGGCTTGGTGACGCCATGGATGGAGAGATCCCCTGTGACCTTATAAGTGTCGCCGGCGCCTTCGATCTTGGTGCTCTTGAAAGTGATCGCCGGAAATTGGGCCGCGTTAAAAAAATCCGGGCTCTTGAGGTGTTGGTCGCGTTTTTCATTTCGCGTATCCAGGCTCACCACCGGCACCGTCAACTCGACCGAGCTCTTCGAAGCATCCGCCGTATCGAAGGTCACGGTCCCGGAAATATCCTTGAAGTCCCCATAGAAATCGGTCACGCCGAAATGTTTGATGCCGAAAACAATGGAGGAATGAACGGGGTCGACCTTGAAGGTATCACCGCCATAGGCAGTGAGACCGAGTGAAGAGAGAATGGCGATAAGGATGAGTTTGAATGATTTCATGGTGGTTGATTTCTATTTCCGCCCGCGTCGATTCGGCTTGAGCCGGATCAAAATCCGCACGCTGGCAGCGGCCCACAGTATGGTCGAGGTGGAGGCTCTCGGCAACTTGCCTTGGAGCAAGGGGCCAATCTGCGGTGCGTCGCTCCGTGGCGATAATATGTTGAAATCGTCCCCCGCTTATAACGGGGTCAGGTTTGGAAGAAGTAACGTTACCGTTTTGTAATATACAAAAAGCGTGACAAGTAATTCGCAGGTGATACGATGCCGGCTTCAAAGTTTAACTCTTACCCATCGAAGAAAAATCCTCCCTTATGAAAAGAAACCCCACCTCGAAATCTGCCTTCCTTAATTTGCGCGTCCTTTTCGGCCTGATTGTTTGCCTTGCCGGCATCTCACTGGCGCTACTCGCCCTCGGCATCTTCTCGGGCGCGCCCGCTCTGGCCCAGACAAAACCATCCGGGCTTCAAGTGGGTTCATCTTATCACAACGACGTTTCAGCAACGATGCGCAACATGCCGGATTCCACCAGCGCCGATGTAAGGCAAGGTGAGCGCGAAGCTAATGACAACCCGAAGGTACCTTACCGCCACACGGATGGCGCTGACACGGTAGTCCAAAGCCGCCACGTTTCCACGCTGGCGTTAGTGGCACCCAATCTCCCCGCCGCCATACTTAATTTCGATGGCATCCCTTTCCCCGGTGTTGGCTGCAACTGTGCGCCGCCCGATACCAACGGGGCAGTGGGGGCAACCCAATACGTTCAAATCGTCAACGAGGGCTACCAGGTCTTTGATAAGAGCACGGGCGCATCCCTGCTAGGGCCAAAAAGCATCTCTTCCGTCTGGACCGGGTTTGGCGGTGTCTGTGAAACCAGCGGTCATGGCGATCCAGTCATGCTCTATGATCACCTGGCCAATCGTTGGGTGATCAGCCAGTTTGCCGGCTCCGGCAGCGCGGTGACCGATGAGTGTGTGGCTGTCTCCACCACCGCTGACGCCACCGGCACTTACAACCGCTACGGCTTTCATCTCGGAACGAACTTTTTCGATTATCCCCATCTCAGTGTCTGGCCCGACGCCTATTACATGAGCATGAACATCTTCAATGCCGCGGGCACTTCTTATCTTGGACCCCAGCCTTTTGCTTTCGATCGCGCAAAGATGCTGGCAGGGTTACCTGCTACTTTCGTCAGCCCGGTCGGGCCTCTCGGCGGTTCCATCGACCCGTTTCTCCCAGCTGATCTTGATGGACCTACTCTGCCACCGACGGGCGCGCCCAACACGTTTGTGGGATTTCCCGGCCAGGCCAGCAATCAGAATTACACCACCTATCATTTCCATGTCGACTTCACCACGCCCGCTAACTCGACCTTCACTACCTTTGCTACTCCGCCGGCTGCGCCTTACACGGCGCTTTGTCCCACCACTCGCGCTTGCGTGCCTCAAAAGGGAGTAGCCACTTCAAGTAACCTCGATGGCATCGGGGACCGCCTGATGTTTCGCCTGGCTTATCGAAATTTTGGCGACCACGAAGCAGTGGTTGGAAACTATTCGGTCAGTGCGGGCGGAGTCGCCGCCGTGCGCTGGTTTGAGTTGCGAAATGTCACCTCCGGCCCCGTCGCTGTTTTCCAGGAAAGCACCTACCAGCCCGACACCACCTGGCGCTGGATGGGAAGCGCGGCCATGGACGGACAGGGAAACCTTGCCATCGGCTTTAGTGCCTCGAGCTCTACGATCAATCCTCAGCTTCGCTACGCGGCGCGTCTGGCGACTGATCCCATAAACACTCTGGCGCAGGGAGACGCCCATCTCTTTGATGGCACTGGGAGCCAGAGCGGGACAGGCAACCGCTGGGGCGATTACAGCTCGTTGAGCATAGATCCAGTGGACGACACTACCTTCTGGTATACCAACGAATACTATTCGACGACTGCTACCTTCAACTGGCGCACGCGCATCGGGAGCTTCAAAGTGGCCGGAGCTAATCCTACTCCAACCCCTACTCCCGTGCCTACTCCTACGCCCACGCCCGCTCCTACCCCGACGCCTACACCTACCCCCGTCCCCACGCCTACTCCGACACCTACACCTACGCCAGCTCCTACGCCTACCCCAACTCCTACTCCCACTCCGATCCCCGACTTCGCGCTTTCCATCGCGCCTTCGGTGGTGACCGTGGCACATAATGGTGGGACGGCTACCTACACGGTGACTATTACTCCATCCGGAGGATTTAATTCACCGGTCCAATTGTCTGTTTGCGGACTGCCGACGGGCGCCACCGGAACTTTTGCTCCCAACCCGGCCAGCACCTCGTCGACATTAACGGTAACGGTTTCGTCTTCCGTGCCGCGAGGAACCTATCCGTTTACAGTCAGCGGGACCGGCGGCACCCCGGCAATAACACGCACGACCAGCGCGACATTTAAGAGCAAGTAGAGCCACCGTTACCCTGAGTTTGCGCTCGCGTTACCGTTGAGGTTAACGCTGCGGAGCAACTCGCCGCAGATCGTCGAGCAGGATCTCCATGTCGCGGAGCGTAGTGCGGTAGTTCATGACACATCCGCGCAAGCTAAAGCGGCCGCCGATGCGTGCGTTCGACAGGTAGGAGCTGCCATCCTGTTGTAACGCCACGAGCAGGCGTTCGTTTAGCGCGTCGAGTTCCTTTTCAAGGCGCGAGCGATCTGCTTCATTCGCGTCCGCCAGCACGGCTTTGAGTTTGGAAGGCACATACCGGAAGCAAAAGATGGAAAGCTCGACCGGCGCGAGCATCTCGAAGTCATCGCTCGCCCGGACCAGTTGCTCGAAATGCCTCGCGCACGCCAGGTCTTTCTCAATCATTTCGCTGAGCGTGCGCAGTCCGACACCTTTTAACATCATCCACACTTTCAGGGCGCGGAAGCGACGAGAGAGCTCCGGTCCGTAATCCCAAAAGGCGAAGGCTTCATCTGCCTGCTCCTCGAGCACGCGCGTATACTCGGCTTCGTGCGCGAAGGTGGCTCGACCCCTCTCCGCGTCCCGATACAACACGCATCCGCAGTCGACCGGCAGGTATAGCCATTTGTGCGGATCGAGCGCCACCGAATCGGCTTCCCGCATCGCACCAAACAGATTTCGCGCGGATTGCGCCAGCGCGGCAAACCCTCCGTAACTGGCATCGACGTGCATCCAGAGATTGAAGCGTCGCGCTACCTCGCTCACCTCCGCGAGCGGATCGAACGCGCCGGTATTCACCGTTCCCGCGTTTGCCACCACGCAAAAAGGCAGATGCCCCGCCTCCAGATCTTCCGTGATCTTTGCGACAAGATCGTCGATGCGGATCTTGAAGCGCTCATCCACGCCAATCAGTTGCACATTGTCGCGGCCGAGTCCGAGCAGCGCCGCGGCTTTGGCGATCGAATGATGAGTCTCTTCGGAAGCATAAACGCGCATGGCCCGCGGAAACGAGTGCGCGCCTTTACTCGTTAGGTCGGCCGGCGCTTTCGCCTGTCGGGCCGCGGCCAGCGCCGCCAGGTTGGCCATCGAGCCGCCGCTGACAAATAGTCCGCCCGCCTCCGCATTGACGCCGAGAATTTGTTTGATCCACTCAATGGTTAATCGCTCTACTTCGACCGCGGCCGGAGCGGAACGCCACGCCGTGAGATTCGCATTCAAGGTCGATGCCAGCAGGTCGGCGATGGCGGCGATGGCCGTGCCGGGCGCCTGCACGTAACCGAACATCCGCGGATGACCGTTGTGACGGCTCATCGGTAGTATCACATCATTAAAGGTCTCGAGCAGCTGGCCGAAGCCGACTCCTTCAACCGGCAAGGTCCGTTCCAATTTTTCCCGGATCTCCCGCGAGCTCGTTTGCGGATAAAGAGGCCGGTCGCGGATGGAATCGAGATACCCGGCCATGGCGTCGATGGCCGCGTTGCCCCATTCGCGGATTTCTTCGGCCGAGGGATCGAGCGCCGAACTCACTTCGTCAGGTTTTATTGGAGCCATCCTCAAATTTTCTTAACCGATCTTCAGACTGCACGCTAATGTAGCTGCGATGAAGATTCCATTTACCGTTGGCGTAGTAGGTCATTTCGGATTGGCGGTGCGAGACCCGAAGAAGAGCGCGAAATGGTTTGAGCGCGCACTGGGTTTGAAGAAACTGTTCGCGTTTGAAGACGGCGTCGCGATCGGCAACGGCAATCTCACGATTGCGCTGCACCAGGGAAAACCCTCGCCGAAAACGCTCGGTCATATGTCATTCCACTTGCCAAACATGACCGCGTTGCGGAAAGCGCTGGCTCATCTCAAAAAGCATAAGGTGGAACTCGAAGATCCGGGAGAGGAAATTGGTCCGGAGGCGCCCGGCTCGAAGCACATGGCTCTCTGGTTCCACGATCCCGATGGCTACCGCTGGGAGCTAAGCGTCCAGGGCGGTAAGAAGTAGGAGCTGGAAAGCCGGTTGATGCGACAGGTCGCTGTCGTCGTCATTCGCTTCATTGGTCTTGACTCAATCCGGCACACTCCGAAACATCGGTGGCATGAAGCCACTTCTTTTGCTGGGGGCTGCGTTGATGGCGATGACGAGGCCGGTCGCAGCGGAGACGCCGCTCGATGAATTCCTAAAGCGGGGCCAGCTGGACGCGGCCCTCACCGCTTTTGCTCAGCCCAAGACGGATGCCGAGCGTTTTTCACTCGCGGCCACGCAGGCGCTGGCTGCGGCGCGAGAATTCAGCGCAGGCTTTAATCGCCTTTCTCTCCATCCAAACCTTCGGGCCTCTGGCTTGCCGTTTCTCCGCGCGATCGTGCAGGACGCATCGGCGGAGAAGGGAAATGTCGCGACGCCTCAAGCCGTGGCCGCGCTTTTCCGGGAGCTCAAAGCGGGCTTGCAACGCGCCAACACGACCTTAAGCCAGATCGAGGGAAGGGAAGACTTCGGCGTCCAAATTACCATGAGCGAAGCGTGCGCGGATTTTAGTGGCGACGGAAAGATCACGCCGGAAACAGAAACTCTCCAAGCCGCCTTTGGCCGTCTTCTGGGGATCGGCACCACGTCGGCGGAACCAATGATTGTGCGGTTCGATCGCGCGGATGCAGCGTGGCTGAAGGGGTACACGCACATCCTTATTGGGACGATCGACCTGTTGACGTCCTATGATTGGACTCCGGTCTGGAACCAATGTGCGCACGTGATCTTCTTGAACCCGCAGCCTGTACCGCCGATTGCAAAAGCCGAAGACCCGCATTCATCCTGGGACAAGTGGCCGGACCTGATCGCGGCCATTCACGACATGCGTCTCGAATCCGTCGACGTAGAAGGGCCGCGACGTTTCCGTGATTCCTTCCTGATGATGATCGCCGAAAGCCGCATCTGCTGGCAGCGCGTCCTGGAGGAGAAAGATGATGCGAACGAATGGCTCCCCAACCCGAACCAGAAAGGCCCGCTCGGTTTGACCGTGACCCGCGAACAAATCGATGGCTGGTTTAAGGTATTGGACGAATTAGAAGCGATCGCGCGCGGAAAGAAGCTGCTTCCGTTTTGGCGCTTCAAGCCTACGCTCGGCATCAATATCAATAAGCTGGTCGCGGCGCCTCCCAAGCTGGACTTGATCCTCTGGATTCAAGGCTCGGCCTTCCTGCCTTATGTGGAGGAAGGTCCCATAAGCGACAGCGTGACCTGGCGCTCCTTGGCTGGTCCCTTCGGCCCGGGCTTCTTCCAATTCGCAATCTGGAGCAACTAGCTCCGCCTTTAATTCGATAACTCATGGCCCGCACTCCTCTTCTGCGCAAACTCGTGCAGACGGTGCAACAAGCGCACTGGCTAAATAGGAACCCCGACCAGCGCGCGCTGTTTCTTGAAGCGCGGGAAGCGTCGCGCGTTTCCAGACGAGACTTCGTGCGCATCCTGGGCGCGGCTGGCTTCGTCACTGCGGCAGGAGGATTGGTCCCGCGGATGGCGCGGGGCGCAGAGGCCAGCCAGCTGAGGCCGAGTAGCCGCGAACCGGTTGCGATTATTGGCGCGGGCCTTGCCGGTCTGACCGCAGCCTATCGTCTTAACCAGGCCGGTGTTCCTTGCGAGATCTTTGAAGGCAGCGAACGCACCGGTGGCCGTGTTCTAACCAGATACGACTTCAACAAGGATAAAATGTTTTGCGAACTCGGCGGCGAGCTCGTGGACACGAATCATAAGGACTTGATCGCGCTGGCGGGAGAGTTAGGCCTAGAGATCCAGGAGCTGAAAGGCGCGGATCACGGGGCGGATCTCTACTTCTTCGGCGGCAAACCTTACACGGACGAGCAACTCATCCCGCTTTTCCAGCCGTTCGCCCACAAACTTGCCACCGACCTGAAAGGAATCTACGACAAGGAAGGTAACTTTACAGCCAGGGCGCGCAGGTTCGACCAGATAAGTCTGGCGCAGTACTTGGCTGAGAGCGGCAAAGGAGTGGAGAAGTGGGTTCTCGACTTGTTGCGGGTAGCTTACACTATCGAGTACGGCCGAGAAGTGGAGGAACAGTCGGCCCTTAACCTTATCGTCTACCTTAAGCCTGATACGAGCGCCGGCTTCAAGATCTTTGGAGACAGCGATGAGTCCAAGCGCATCAAAGGCGGCAGCAGCGCGTTGCCAGATGCGCTGGTGAAAGCGCTCGAAGGCAGGGTCGAGATTCACCAGGGCCATACCCTGGCGAAAATCGGAAGCGCCGGCTCCAGCATGAATCTCACGTTCTCCTCCGGTGGCGGCAGCAGGGAAGTTAAGTTCGCACGAGTTATCTGCGCGCTTCCGTTTACCATGCTCCGACTCGTCGATGGCGTAAAAGCTCTTGCTCTAAGTAAAGTAAAACAGGAAGCCATCGCCCGGCTTGGTTATGGTAATAACTCCAAGGTCATGTATGGCTTTACCGAACGCTGGTGGCGTAACCCAGCGGTTGGTTTGCCCGGCGCCAGCAATGGCAGCTGCTTTACCGATCTTCCGCTTCAGTGCACCTGGGAGAGCAGTCGCGGCCAGACGGGAGAGAGCGGGATCATCACAAATTTCCTGGGCGGCGCAGTGGCGGTGAAGCAGCTCAGCCAGGAACATTTCGACAAGTTCCGTGACGAATTCGGCCGCATCTTTCCGGGTATCGCCGATAAGTTCGACGGGAAGCGCGCGTTGATGAACTGGCCTGGATACAAGTTTACCCGTGGCAGTTACTCCTGTCCTTTAGTCGGCCAGTATACCACCTTGCTTAAGGCGGCGCCGCTACCCGAGCTAGGCGGCCGGCTCATCTTCGCCGGCGAACACACGAGTGGTGAGTTTGCCGGATTCATGAATGGCGCGGTTGAGTCCGGCAATCGCGCGGCCAGGGACATTCTTAATGCTGCCAGGAGCGATCTACGCAAAGCCGCATGACCCGTTACCAGGGAACCAACTAACAATGTCTACTACTCCGCCAGCTGTCCGTCCTATCCTGTTAAGTGAGATCCAGGAAGCACGAAAGCGAATTGCATCTACCATCCTGCGCACCCCGCTGGTCCGCCTGGAGCTAGGACCAGGTTATCCCGATATTCGATTGAAACTCGAGAATCTGCAGCCAATCAATGCTTACAAACTGCGGGGCGCGGCCAATGCCGTGGCGCTGTTGCCGGAATCCCAGCGCGAGGGCGGCGTCTGGACCATCAGCGCCGGAAATGCGGGGCAGGGCGTGGCCTATGCCGCCAGACAAGCAGGCGTGCCGTGTACTGTTGTCGTGATCGAGACCGCGCCGGCTTCCAAGATGGAGCGCATGCGCGCGCTCGGCGCGAAGCTAATCCCAGTCCCGCACGAAGTAGCTTGGAAAGCTCTGGAAGATCGCTCGTTCCCCGGCGTCAGCGGCGCGTTTATCCACCCGTTCGATGATCACGATTTCATCGCGGGCCACGCTACCATGGGGCTCGAGATACTTGAAGACGAGCCGAACACCGCGGCAGTCATTGCCGGCATCGGTGGTGGCGGACTCATCGCTGGAGTAGGCAGTGCGATCAAAGCGTTAAAACCGGAGATCAAGGTCTGGGGTGTGGAACCGGAAACGGCGGCTCCCTTCGCGTTGTCGTTCGCCGAGCAAAGTCCGCAGGAGTTCAAGGATTGGAAGGCTTCCTTTGTCGATGGCGCCGGTGGACGGAGTATGTTTCCTCGGATGTGGGATCGGATGAAACCGGTCGTAGATGGCGCCCTCGTCGTCAGTCTGGAAGAGACCAGGAAAGCAATGCGGATGATGGCGGAGAAGACGCGAATAATCTCCGAAGGCGCCGGCGCATTGCCATTGGCGGCAGCCCTCACCGGGAAAGCCGGCAATGGCCCAATCGTCTGCATCGTTTCCGGCGGTAACCTCGACCTGAAAAAATTCTGCGACCTTATCGATCTCTGAACGCACACAGATAGCTACCGTGTTCTTCGTTAACTAAGGTTTCACACCCGGGCCCGGCTCAGCACTTGGCGGTCCCTTGGGAAATGGCCGCTCCGGAAGGCTATTGGTGTTCTGGAAAGAAGTGATCAACCACTTACCCGCGTCCTTCTGCAGAACTTGAATCTGAATCCCTTGTTGTGGTTCCGGAATGCCCTTCGGGGTTCTGGCGCCAACCATCGTCCAGAGAACATGCGCCACCGCGATTTGAGGAGTCAGGAATCTCACCTTGACGTCGGTTACAGTCAGCACGCTCTCCCGAAAAACAAAAGCGTAAGCGTCGGTAAGCTTTTTTTCGATTTCCGGTCTTCCTTTCCACCACCAGCCCACCACATTCACGATCTCTCCATCTTCAGTGAATAAGTTGGCGTAGGCTGTGGCGTCGTGGTTATTCCAGGCCTCTTGTTGCAGCGTCTCCACTTTGCGGATCGCCGCCTCGTCTTGACTGTGGTCCTCGCCAAACGCAGCGCCGGGCAATAATGAAAGGAAGATCGGAACCAATACCCGCAGAACTTGTCGATTCATTATGCTTTGTCGGTGAAGGTCGTGGTAAGTCAAGGAGGGGCGCCATTGCCTCGAGCGACAATGCCGCTAACCGCACCTCAACCTCCGCCTTGCAACGAATCAAGCGCTAACCGGTTCCGCCTCGATCTCCTGTCTCAGATCGGTAACTATCAATGGGCAGACGCTGCAGGCCCGGACGCCCCATTGCATGTGCCACCGGCATTCCGGCCGGATGGAGCACGGTGGCAATTCATCCGCATTCGGGTACTCCGGATTTGCCGCCAGGACACGATCGATAACTCCGCATCGACCATTGCCCCACTGCCGGCAGCCGCTCTTGATGCAACTATCGGCGAACCGGAAACGCTTCTCGGGCGCGCGACCTTCGTGGGCGAGCTTTACGAAGTAGTCGTCGACTACTCGTCGCTGCTTCAGGAACGCCACGGCCCCGTCCGCTTGCACCACCCCGAGGAGAATAGCGCCGCGGTTACAGGTAGAACTCGGGCAGAGCGCCTGGGGCGGGGTGCCCGAGCCACTGGCATCCGATAGCTGCACAAGCCTGCCGATCAGCCTATTTGCTGCTTAAGGTCGGCCAGGACGGTCGGGACCTTCGCGACCGAGGATACATTCGCGAATCCGCCTAACCCGCGGTCACGGATCCAGATGCCGAGCCATTGCGGATTGAGGATAAGAGGACGCGTCACGACAAGGTCGCCGCGGAAGTCCGTTTTTGCCAGATGATCGGAAACGAGTTTATCGATATCGGCAGCCAGCGCCTTCGTCTGCGAAGGACTGAGGGTGACGCCATCGAGTTGGATGTGGAACTGAGATGATTTTGCGGCCATGGGGTTTACTCCGGGTGGATGTTAATTGTCTTACGGGGAAGCGGCGCGTCTGAGAGTTCATCTCAAAACGCGGCCGATTTCAGCGGATGATGAGGCATCCGCTTTCTTGTGTCTAGTGGGAGAATTCCTACACCCCTGGTTAAATAATTTCGTGGTGTTGTCCCGGCAAACCCGCTAGAAACGGTCGACTGCAATCAACGAAACCCCATCCAAAGGAATAACTATGGACCAAATCGCTAAAGGACAAAGCGTCAACTACAAGAAAAACGGTAGCCCTCCAGAAATTGAAGTTACTGTCGGGAGCGTAGCGATTGGATTCTACATCCTCTTTCTCATCACCGGCGCGACCCATTCTGAGATTGGTCGTAGCGCCAGCAACAAGCCTCAAAGAAGTTTCCCGATTGGTGATCCCGCCAAGTTATCGGGAGATAAGGTAACCTGGCAGATCGGCATTGCGGGAGGGAACCCCACGGATCCCTTCACTAATACGGTCATCATTACCCAGGATGGAAACACCCTCGCTGAGTTCGCCTATCCTGCAGGGCATGGCGACGATCTCACGGTCGATTACATCACGCTTGTCGGACAATGAGACCTGTCCGTTATTCGGCGTGCCTCGTAACAGCCCTGGCGACGGCCTTGCTCCTGGGCTCACTTCAGACAGGATCAGGTCAGGCGGCTGACGCGCGGGAGATAGTCATTCAATACCGCGGAAATGGCGCGGCGATCCCGGCACCGCGGCGAGAAGGGAACAGCTATGTGATCGCCATCCCGAGAAACCTCGATCCTGTCCCGCAGAAATTAGTCGCTCCGTTCGCGGACAGCA
>JBEEHO010000162.1:0-4893 GCA_041167425.1 Verrucomicrobiota bacterium
AGAACCGTTGACCTGCCGCATGTGGGCAATGAGCAGCGGCCCGAACGCGCTGGCAGATCCCCATGCGGTCAGCATCAGGCCATAGATTGGCCCGACATTCCCGGAGCCAAAATAATCAGCGGCAAACGCGGGCATCGTGCCGAACCCGCCGCCATAGCACATGAGCACAACGAAGGTGACTAATGTCATCATCGAGACAGCGCTGATACTTGGAAGGAACCAGAAAAGGAGTGCTTGAATAACGAACATGACGACAAAGGTGGCCCGTCTTGTAATCAAGTCCGAGGCCCAGGCCCAAAAGACTCGCCCGGCCGCGTTACCGATGCTGACCAGGCCTACCATGCCCGCCGCCGCCGCGACGGTCGCTCCCGTCAACTCCTGGAAGAGTGGCGCCTCCTGCGAAATGATGGATATGCCCGCGCAGGTATTCAGAAACAGCAGCAGCCAGAGCGCGTACCACTGCCACGTCTTGAGCGCCTGGCCCAGAGTGTAGTCATGCCCGGCGCGTTGCGAAGCTTGTGAAGACGTAGGCGCCCACCCTTCGGGCGTCCAACCTTCCGGAGGATTGCGCATGAAGAACCCGGTCACAAGCGTCACAACCAGATAAGCGATGCCCAGATAAGCGAACGTAGTTAATACGCCAACGCTCTGAATGAGTCGCGTTGCCAAAGGCGCGGTGATGAGAGCGCCTGCCCCAAATCCACCGACGGCCACACCGGTAATAAGCCCGCGGCGATCCGGAAACCATTTCACCAGCACCGCCACTGGAACAATGTAAGCGAACCCGAGACCTATTCCTCCGATCAAGCCATAGCTAAGGTATAGCCACCAAAGCTTATTCGAGAAGCTGGCGAGAAATACTCCCAGCCCGTAAAGCGCTCCTCCCGTCAATGCCACTACGCGCGGTCCCTTGCGATTTAGCCAGAGCCCGCCAAGGAACGCCGCAATACCCAGGACAAAGATGCTGATCGTAAAGGTCAGTGTTACTTCGGAAATGCTCCAGCCGAATTGCTTCGCGAGCGGGACCCGAAAGACGCTCCAGGCGTAGACGCCGCCCAAGGCTACCTGCATGAATACTCCGGCCAGCGCGATGTACCATCGATTAAGTGTCTTCATAAGTCCTCCTAAGAGAGCGGCGTGATCACAGCTCCATTTTTGGGTATGGCATCGAGTGTCGCCTTATCGACGCGCAGGTGCGCCATAACCAGTTCCGGTGGCGTGTGAGCCAGCCACTCCGAGAGAGAAAAATCCGCATAGCGATCGCTCTTGAACATCTCGAGGAAGACCAGATCGGTGTCGCCCGTATTCTCGATGTAATGCAGCAAGGTCTTCTCCACATAACCGACGTCTCCCTCCTGAAAGTCCATCGTCCGGGCTTTGTTGCCCGTCGCCACCACAGTCATCCGTCCCTTGCCCGCGATGAAGTACTGCCACTCGTTCGCGTTGGGATGCCAGTGCAATTCCCGCATTCCGCCGGGATGAACGGTCACCATGGCCATGGCCGTGGTGCAGACCTTGAAGTTGCTCGAATCGACGATGCGCACGTCGCCCCCTTTCGTTTGCTTCGTCGGCGGCATTTCCATCGTGCGGAAAACAAAATCTTCCGATGATCTCCCAAGCACTCCGGCCGCGGCTTTCTGATCGGCCTCCACCCCTCCCGGCACATCCGTTTGGAAAATGAATAGCTCTTGTTTGGGCAGATTCGCAAACGCTTGTTCGCCCACGCCGAAATTTTTCGACAACACTTCGGGCGGCAGATGAGCCATCGCGTCGCTCAGCAGCACCGTCTCCGATTCGGAAAAATCGCCGTCGTCGAACACGAGCATGAATTCGCAACCATCGGGATTGAGACCCTGAATCGAATGCGGGATGCCGCTGGGAAAAAACCAAAGATCGTTCTTCTTTATATCCGCGACGAAGCTTTTGCCCGCCGCGTCGATCGCCGTGATCCGCGCTGTCCCGTAAAGCATGATGGCCCACTCGGCGGAGGTGTGCCAATGCAACTCCCGGACGCCGCCGGCCGTGAGTCTCATGTTTACACCTGCCAGCGTCTTGGAGATCGGGAGTTCCCGCACCGTCACTTCCCTTGACCAACCGCCCTCATAAGTCCGCTTGTTCGCAAAGGAGAATGGATACTTAAAGTTTTGGACCAGGCTCTTGGAGTCGGTGGCCGGTGGCCAGATGGAATCCGGGTTCTGGCCATCAAGCCCCTGATTGGCCGGGCCAGGATCAGTCCTGCTTCTGTTCGCGGCCAGCGCCGGCACTGCTATCCCGGCCGCGGCGAGCGCTGCCGCTCCAATTCCGAGAAATCGGCGCCGGGAAAAGTCGTGCGTGCCCGGCGCGAGCAGGCTTTCGGTTGTTTGTTTTAAGGCGGTAGGTGAATTCATGGGACTGGATATTTTTGCTAGCCAAAGTTATCAGCGCAAGTACTCGAGTGCCGCTGCGCGTTCGCGGGATTTTTTGGTCCTACAGAAGGAGGGAGCGCGATTACCTCTTCGGAGGTAGATATGTGAGAGGACACCACGGTCGTTGTCATCGACGAGCCTGGACTTTCAGGTGGCCTCAACCAGCTTCTTAAAATTGTGGAGATACTTATCGACGCGCTGTGTGATCGCGCCGCCGAAGCTGGAGGTCAGCTTGAAGTTAACACTCGTGCTGCTATCAGGCCGCGACGCGAAAGAAACAACGCCCGCGGCGAGGTGATCGGTAGCATCACCGTTGGAAACAGTTCGCCAGGCCAGTCTTCGTTCCGATATCCGTAACATGATCTCGAGCATCGCTTCATACTGCTTTCCGTGGAAAGCGAGGGCCGCGGCGAAATGGCTTTCGTCCAATTTCCGCACCCGTTTAATCGCGGTGATAAATTTTGGGTAGTCTTCGAAGTCCAACCAGCGCCGGTAAACATTGGCGACCGGGGCGTTCACCACAATCGATCCTTCCGCCGCGTTCATCCCATCTCGTCTGTTGTCTCTTGTCGGCATCTGCTTGTCAGGTTCAGGCTTCATGAAGATTTGTTTAACGACACCTTAGGGGCGAACCGGCACGTGACCACGCAGCGGTCGCGGGATTTTGCAGTACCTCTTTTGGGGGAGTGAACAAGTGTGGCGCGGAGCGCGCCGGCTTGTTAGGCTTAACCGTGCATTCGGTTTTCAGGCTTCCACCCGCAGGCTGAGGACGGCACGATGGTCCAAGAACGAAGCAATAGAATGTCTAAGCCTGAACCAGGTGAGCAGCCGCCGCGGCCCGCGGTTCACTGGTGGTCCGAACCGAGCACAGGTTTGCGTTACGGGGCTGCTCCGTTGTCCATCGTTGTCACCCTGGCAATTCTGTGGTGGATGGAAGCCACCTTCCACGATGCCCCGCATGTATCGCTCTTACTCTGTGCAGTCATGTTCAGCACCTGGTTTGGTGGAGTCGGGCCGGGATTGCTCGCGATTACGCTCGCCTTTTTCGGCTTTGAATACTTCTTCTTGCCTCCGCTCTATACTTTAAGCATAGAGGTCGCGGAGCTGCCGCGCCTCCTGGTCTTTGCCCTGTCAGCGCTGATCGTTGGAGCCCTCGGTGCCGCCCAAAAGAGGGCGACCGAATCGCTCCGGCGCGCGCACGATGAAGAAAGAAGAATCAACGAGGCGCTGCGCGCGGAAAACATCGAACGGAGGCGGGCGGAAGATGCTTTGCGTGCCTCCGAGGAAGTCGCGCGCGGACAGGTTGAAGCCCTGGCCCAGAACTTGGACATTCTCGCCACAGCGCCGGCACCCGAAAACCTGATCGGCCAGATGCTGAGTACGATCGGGCGCTTCTTGAATGCGCAGAGCGTGGTCTTTTGGCTGTTAGACGAACCACAGGAGAGGTTCATTTTGCGCGCGGCGGCGGAAGGAGAAAATTTTGCCGCCATCGATCCGGAGCATCCATTCATTAAGGATCCTCAGTGCTGGAAGAGCGCCTCCTGGATCCAGGAAATGCTTTTTACGGGAGCTCCGGTAGCGGTGGAAGGGATCGAGACGGATCCGCGGGTCCCGAGCAACATTCGCGACTATTTCCGGTCGAAGGGAACCGGGAAGTTTCTGGGGATTCCGACTTTGATCGGCGGAGAGGTCAAAGGATTTATCGGCATTCGCCACGGAGACAGGGCAGCTTATCGGCCGGAGGAGATCGAATTAGCGCAAGCGCTCGCGCACCAGGCGATGTTTGCCATTCAGTTCGATCGATTTGCCGAGCAAGGCCAACAGGCGGCAGTCCTGGAGGAACGCAATCGCATGGCGCGAGACATACACGACACGCTGGCGCAAGGTTTCACGGGAGTGATTGTGCAGTTAGAGGCGGCCGAGGATGCGATCTCGTGCGCCCATGACAAGGAGGCGGACAAACATTTGCGTCGCGCAGCGGACCTGGCCCGCCAAAGTCTAAAAGAAGCGCGCCGGTCTGTTCATGCCTTGCGGCCAGACGCACTTCAGCGCAGCAATTTTTGGGATGCGCTCAAGAGAATTATTAAGAGCACCACGGCCGGAACCGCGCTTCATACGACGTGCGAGTTGCGGGGCAAGGTACCGGAGCTTCCGTCGATCTGGGAGGAAAATCTCCTGCACATTGGGCAGGAGGCTCTGACTAACACCCTCCGGTATGGGGCCGCTCGAAATTTTCGAGCGCATCTTAACTGTAACGGGAAGGGAGTTCGCCTTGAGCTGCAGGATGACGGCGCCGGATTTGACCTCAGCGACCGAAATGGCGGCGGGTTCGGTCTCACCGGGATGCGCGAGCGAGTTGAACAGATGGAGGGCGATCTGCAAATCACCACCGCACCGGGTCAGGGCACAAGCGTCGTCGTCGTATTGCCTGTTCCGGACGAGAAAACAAAACTCGCTCTTCTCTCGGGAAATCGTTAGATTTTTTCTA
>JBEEHO010000163.1:0-16223 GCA_041167425.1 Verrucomicrobiota bacterium
GTGCTCCTGCTCGTGATCGATCCGCGGGCTTGTCGATCACGAGCAGGAGCACGAGCACGATCACAAGGGCAAACTAATCCATCGCGTCCGCCTTAAGGCTGTACATATAAATAGTGACCGCCTGCTCGCCGGGACCTTTCGCGACCAGGCGGTAGCTAGAGCCATCGGGACGCTGCACGATCCACAACGCAGTGGAATCGTTATGCATTTTGGCCCGGGCCAGATCGCCGATCTCGGCAAAAGGCTTTTTCTTTTCCGCCCGCAGAGAAGCGCTGACTTTCACGATTTTTCCGTCCTTGTCTGCCCACGCCACGATCCACTGGTATTCCGTCTCGGCGAGCCGCCAGATCATTCGCTCTCCGCCTTCACGCTCTCCGTCGTCGGAAGTCCCCGCCGCGGCATCTTTCGCAAGTTTGAACCGCTCCATTTTTTCGCGCGCTTCTTTCAGGGTCGCGAAAAGAGCGACCCCAAGGATCCCGCCCGTGATTTCGATGAGCTGCGGAGCCGGACTGGGAGACGCTTTGGGATTTGTTGCCTGTTTCTTTTCGGGCACCGCGAAGGCCGAGGAGGCCGCGGCAAATGCCAGAGCCCAACCCATGAGTCGGACGAAGCTTGGTGAGTGGCAATGCTTCACGTGGCAGCCATAAACGCCGGCCCCCGCGCCCTGTCAACTGACGCCGCGATTTCCTCGAGGCCCTGGCCCGCAGCCGATGCTTCTTGAATCGACCTGCGGCAACTCAGGGCCGGGTCCCGTTGGTCATGTTGGAAATATCCCTGGGGTTGTTCGAAGTTTTCGGCTGGATCGAGAGCGAAGCGGGTGGGGGAAGCGATTTTTTCGTGTCCTCTTTTTTTGCCGTCCTTCCCCCGAAACTCACGTTATTGGCGTCCGCGATCTGGTCCCAGGTTTGGCCTTTAGTTTTGAGCGCAACGATTTGATCGAACTTCTTCCCGGCGGCGCTCGCGATGGCGTGCGCAATATAAAGATCGCCGTAACTCAGACCCGTTTTGGCCTTTTCCTTCTCCAGGGTCGCGCTGGGAAGGTGGGTGCTCGCTGAGATCGATTTTAGCACACGCTCCGCGCCCCCTGGTTTCTGCGCGTCCGCGTTAACATTTGTTACCGTCTGGTTAATCGACGACGCCGCTTGCGTCCGGAGAGCAGCCGCACAAAGAAGGATGGCGAGAACACGGAGGAGATATTCTGTTTTCATGATGGAGATATTAAGTCATCCAGCTTGACTGCCATGATCTCATTTGTCGAGTGGCCAGGTAAGGCCGTCGCGGGCAGGGGGGCGATTGCAAAAGGAATCGGCCTCAACCTGATTCGACATCGACGTTTTACGATCGCGTGCTAAGCCTTCGAGGATGTCGCAAGTTGAACAACAGCCCGCGGCGCTCGGCTACCGCATGCCGGCGGAATGGGAACCGCACGCCGCGACCTGGCTTTCCTGGCCGCGGCGCGAGGGGATCAGCTTTCCGGGCGCATTCGATCGTGTCCTGCCGGCGCTGCGTAAGATGGTGGAAGCGCTTCTGAGTTCCGAGCCGGTTTGCATCAACGTCTGCAACGGCGCGCACGAAGCCGAGGCGCTCGAAGTGCTCGGAGGCTTGCCGCACGAACGGCTCACGTTTCATCGCATCCCGACCAACGAACCGTGGTGCCGCGATCACGGTCCGATTTTTTTGACGCGCGACGAAGCACCGAAGCTGGCCCTGGTCGACTGGGACTACAACGCCTGGGGCGGCAAATATCCGCCTTGCGATCTCGATGACATCGTTCCCACGCGCGTGGGCGAAATCCTCGGCACGCCCGTGTTTTATCCGCGCATGATTCTGGAAGGCGGCTCGATCGATGTGAATGGCGCCGGCGCGTTGCTGACTTCGGAATCTTGTCTGCTGAATCCAAACCGGAATCCAACTCTGACGCGCGCTGAGATCGAGCAGCGCCTGCGCGATTATCTTGGTGTGACCGAAATTTTCTGGCTGGGCGACGGCATCGAGGGCGACGACACCGATGGGCATGTGGATGATCTCGCGCGGTTCGTGAGTGAGCGGACGATCGTCACGGTCGTGGAAGAGAACCGGGATGACCCGAATTACCAACCGCTTCAGGAAAATCTGGCTCGTCTCCGCGCGATGATATGGAACGGCGCGCCGTTTGAGATAGTCACGTTGCCGATGCCTGCTAAAATCGTGCGCGAAGATCTGCGGCTCCCGGCGAGCTACGCGAATTTCTACATCGCCAATGAATGCGTGTTATTGCCCACCTTCAACGACGCGAACGATGGCATTGCCGAATCGGCGCTGGCGAAAGTTTTCCCGAAGCGCCGCATTGTGCCCATCGATTGCACGGAATTAATCTGGGGCCTGGGCACATTCCACTGCCTGACCCAGCAACAGCCGGCCGCGACCTAACGAAGCCGAGCGCGAAACATGTGTCATCCCGAGCCGCGCAGACGGCGAGGGACCTCGCAGTTGCAATCCGCGTGTCCACGCAACCTTGGCACGCTCCACCTTGTAGTGACGACCTTGTTTACTCGGGCATGGGTAACGCAAGAGCGACTGCGAGGTCCCTCGCCGTCTGCGCGGCTCGGGATGACATGCTGGCCAAGCGCACTTTTGTTGGCGGGTAACCCAGGCTATCGGCCGTCATTAAAACTAATCTTCGCCAGGAGGGGCTCGAGCACGCGCCAGACGTTTTCCGCGAGAATGCGCTGGCCCGCCGCGTTGGGATGAATGCGATCGAACTGGTTCAGGTCCGGGTCGCCGCCGACGCCTTCCAGCAAATACGGAATCAGTGCCGCGTGATTTTTTTCCGCCAGCGCGCCAAACATTTCTCCGAACGCGCGCACATAACCGTCGCTCGAAACCAGAGGCAGCTGCATCCCGGCAATGACGACTGAGACTTTTGGCCGGCGCGCGCGCGTTTGATCGATGATCGCCTGGAGATTCGATCGCATTTGCTCAATCGGCACTCCGCGAAAGGCATCGTTGATCCCCAGCGCGAGAATCAGGATATCGATTTTCTTTCCGCGAAGAAGCGGCGGTAAACGGCGCAATCCTCCCGCGGTGGTATCGCCGCTCGATCCCGCATTGATGACCTCGAATTGATAATTCGCGCTCCGCATTTTCTCGGCGATCAGGGACGGATAGGCCTGGGTGCGCGAGAGGCCGTAGCCCGCGGTGAGACTATCTCCGAGCGCAAGGATGGTGATCACTTTGGAAGCATCGCGTCTGGCAGCCTGCGCGGTTTGGAATGGCGCCAGCCCAAGTGCCGCCGCCAACACGCAGAGGAATGAAACGATCTTCATGGAAACTCTTGGACGATCCCGCTGCGTTTCCGTTCAAAAGGCCGCGGCCGTTTCCCATTTGCGTTCCCGATTCGCCGCAATTAGTAACTTACCCGCTCTGCAACGGGCGCGGCTCTCAACTCTCAACCAACCGCTCTCATCTTTTCCTATGGCAAACTACGGCATTAACGGCTTCGGCCGAATCGGACGCAACGTCCTGCGCGCGATGGATCAAAGCGACGTGAAACGCATCGCGGCCATTAACGATCTCACCGACACGCTCACCCTCGCGCATTTGCTGAAGTGGGATTCGGTTCATGGAAAATTCGACGGCGAAATCGGACACGATCCCGAGAACATTATCGTCCGCGGCCACAAAATCCGGGTCCTGAAGGAACGCGACCCGGGGAATTTGCCCTGGAAAGATCTGGGCGTGGACACCGTCCTCGAATCGACCGGTTTTTTTACCAACCGTGATAAGGCGGAACTGCACCTGACCAAAGGCGGTGCGAAACGCGTTCTCATCAGCGCGCCCGCGAAAAATCCCGACGTCACGCTCTGCCTCGGCGTGAACGACGAAGCCTACGACGCCTCGAAGCATTTCATTATTTCCAACGCGAGCTGCACCACAAACTGCCTCGCCTCGATGGCCAAGGTGTTGCACGACAACTTCACCATCGTGAACGGCTTCATGAGCACGATCCACAGTTACACCAACGATCAGCGGATCCTTGATTTGCCGCACGAAGATTTACGGCGCGCGCGGGCGGGCGCGGTGAGCATCATTCCGTCGAGCACGGGCGCGGCGAAAGCGATCGGCGAAGTGATTCCGGCGCTAAAAGGCAAGCTGAACGGCGGTGCATTTCGGGTCCCGACGCCTGACGGTTCCGTGACCGACTTCACCGCGATCCTGGAGAAGGACGCGACCATCGATTCGATCAACGCCGCCTTCAAAGAGGCCGCGGCGAGCGCGCGTTACAAAAACATTCTCGAGTACACCGAGGAGCCGCTGGTTTCGATCGACATCGTGGGCAACCCGCATTCCTGCATCTTTGACAGCCAGCTCACGATGACGCACGGCGGCAAATTCGTGAAGATCGTCGGCTGGTACGATAACGAATGGGGCTACAGCAACCGCTGCGTGCAAATGCTGGAGCTGCTGGGGAAGTAAGTTTACTCCTGCTCTTGATCATGATCCTGCTCATGATCCCCGTCTTATGACCCCTCCATATTTCGACCACGAGAAACTCGACGTTTATCGGAGCTCCATCGCCTTCTGCGCCTGGGTCGGCGATTTCCTACCGTCAATCACGCAGAAAACATCTGCCAAAGATCAGCTCGATCGCGCTTCGACGAGTGTCCCGCTGAACATCGCTGAAGGGAACGGGAAGTTCTCGGTTAAAGATCGAGCCCGCTTTCTGGAAATGGCCCGGGGCTCAGCGCTGGAATGTGCCGCATGCCTTGACGTCCTTGTCGCGCGAAGACTCGCCACTTTCGAACAAGTAGCAGGCGCGAAGACTGACCTCGCGGCGATTGTTCGGATGATGATGGGATTACTGAAGCGATTCTCCGAGCGCGCTGATGTGCTTCGCGAGGAAGGTGGCAATTACGGCTATCAGCAGGATCATGAGCAAGATCAGGATCGGGAGCATGAGGGAAAACAATGACGAAGCTCACCCTTCGTGATCTCGACGTTCGCGGCCAGCGTGTGCTCGTCCGCGTCGATTTCAATGTCCCCACCGAAGAGCGTGATGGCCATATCGCCATCACTGATGATACCCGCATTCGCGAAAGCCTGCCGACGCTCAATTACCTCCGTGAAAACGGCGCGAAGACGATCCTGATGGCGCACTTCGGCCGGCCCAAGGGCACGCCGGTCGCGAAATATTCGCTCCGGCCAGTGGCAGATTATTTGCACACGCTGATCGCTCATCCGGTCGCGTTCAGCCACGACACGATCGGGACGATCCCGGAGGAAATCATCGGGCACATGAACGAGGGCGAGGTGACTTTGCTCGAGAATGTCCGGTTCCATCCGGGGGAAGAAGCAAACGATCCCGCTTTCTCCGAGGCCCTGGCGAAGCTCGGCGATCTATATGTGAACGATGCCTTCGGCGCGGCCCACCGCGCGCACGCCAGCACCGCGGGCATTACGAAATTCGTGAAGGAATCCGCCATGGGTTTCCTGATGGAGAAAGAGATCCAATATCTTTCCCACGAGCTGGCCCGGCCGGCGAAGCCGTTCGTCGTTATCCTCGGCGGTTCGAAGGTCTCGGATAAAATCGGCGTGATCAAGGCGCTCATGGAAAAAGCCGATTCCATTTTGATCGGCGGCGCGATGGCGAACACCTTTTGGAAGGCGCAGGGAGTTCCCATTGGAACCAGCCGCGTCGAAGCGGACAAACTCGGTCTCGCCCGGGAAATCCTGGAGCTGGCCAAAAAAAAGGGCGTGCGGTTTTTGCTGCCCGTCGACGCGTTGGAAGCGCAAAAGATCGAGCCCGGTGCCACGGCGCGTAACACCAGCCGCGTCATGCCGGAACACGGGATCACGGATGGCTGGCAGGCCGTTGACATTGGCCGCGCGACCGTCAGTCTTTACGAGGACGAAATCGCGAAGGCGAAAACCATTCTCTGGAACGGGCCGGTCGGGATCTTCGAGATTCCTGCTTTTGCCACGGGCACCATTGCGCTGGCCGAGGCACTCGCGCGTTCGAAAGCGACCACCATTATCGGCGGCGGCGATTCCGTGACCGCGGTGAAACAGGCGGGACTCGCCGACAAGATGACGTTCATCTCCACTGGCGGCGGCGCCTCGCTCGAATTGCTGGAAGGGAAAGAGCTGCCGGGAATCGCGGCGCTCAGTGAGCGCGCGTAACTCATCGTAATCGTGCTCCTACTCGTGCTCGTGCTCGAAAGCGCCGCGTGAAAAGATCGATCACGAGCAGGAGCACGAGCGCGATTACGAAAAGCGTCGTTTCCGTTTCAATTGCGCTGGCGGCCTTCATCGCGACGAGCGCTGCGATCCACGCGCTCCTGCCGCCTCTGATTCCCAAGGGCATCGCGGCGAAACTGAAATTCTTTACCGAGCACAAGGACGAGTTCGACACCGTCGCCATCGGCACGAGCCGGCTTTATTATTCCGTCTCGCCGGAGATTTTCGACCAGGTTACGCGCGAGAATGGCCTTCCCACCCGGACGTTCAACTTCGGCATCGACGGAATGCATCCGCCGGAAAATTTCTATGTGCTCGAGCAAATCCTGAAAACGAAACCGCGGAATTTGAAGTGGGTCGTCCTCGAAATGGGGGAGATCCAAACGCGATGGAACGACATTCTCGGCACGCAACGGGCGGTCTACTGGCACGATTGGGCCCGCACATCGCTGACTCTGAAGAAGGCGCTGAATCCACGGGGAAATGCAGGCTGGTTCATCAAGATGACGCGGCTTTGGCTCGCGCGGCGCGATTTCGCCGAGAATTTCCTGCTCTTCGGCAAGCAGTTCGCGAATGTCGGTCGCGTGACAGACTTTTTCCCGTCCGAAAATCGTGAGCGTTTTTCCGCGGCGGACTCTGAACTGGGCCCAAACCACGACGGATACCGGCTGGCTGGCCCGGCCATGTCCGCGGAACGCGCGACGATTTTTCAGCAAAATCTTGCGCGGGAAATCTCCGATGCGCGGTCGAAATTCCTCGATCCCGCCACCGACCTGGCCTACCGCCATGCGGCCGCGCAAATCCGCCAGGCCGGCGCGGCTCCGGTTTTTGTAGTCGCGCCGGTGCTGTCTCAAACCACAGCGCGCTTCCGCCAAACGCCGCCCGCGCCGCTGCTCTCCTTCAACGACAGCCGGAAATACCCGCAATTTTACGACACGAAGGTCCGCATCGATGACGCGCACCTGACCCGAGAAGGCGCCGAACAATTCACGCGCCTGCTCGCGCAGGAATTTGCGCGCCAGGCCCGCCAGCCCTGATCGCAGATGCTTTTCGTCGAGTTCAGATTCTTCTGGTTCTTTCTCGCGGTCTTCGCGGTTTATTGGTCGTTAGGCCGAAACGATCGCCGGAAAATCTGGCTGCTCATCTGCAGCTACATTTTCTACGCGGCCTGGAACTGGAAATTCCTTTTCCTCCTCATGGGATCGAGTGCGCTCGATTACTTCGTGGGCATCATGCTGGCGCGGACGAAAAATCCGCGAGCGCGCCGCGGCTGGCTGATCCTCAGCCTGTCCGCGAATCTCGGCACGATCGCGTTCTTCAAGTACTACAACTTCTTCGTCTCCTCCGCGGCCGTTCTTCTCGCCTGGCTCGGGCTGCCCGCGAGCGTGCACACGCTGAACATCATCATCCCGGTCGGTGTGAGCTTCTACACTTTCCACTCGATGAGCTACACGATCGACGTCTATCGCGGAAAGATGCGCGCGGTTTCGAGTCTTCTCGATGTCGCGTGCTTCATCGGGTTCTTTCCGCAAATGGTGGCCGGTCCAATTGTCCGCGCCTCCGCGTTTCTGCCGCAGCTCCAATCATTGCGGAAATTTGCCGACGTCGATGTCCGCGGCGCCCTTGTCTTGTTCCTGACCGGCTTCATCAAGAAAGCGTGCATCGCCGATTCAGTCGCGCCATTCGCCGATCGCTACTTCGCGGCGCCGGGAAATTTCACGGCCACGAGCGCATGGGTCGGCGTGCTCTTTTACGCGATCCAGATCTACTGCGATTTCTCCGGCTACACCGACATGGCCATCGCCAGCGCGCGGCTGCTCGGTTACGAACTCCCGATCAATTTCCGCTTCCCGTACTTCGCGTGGAACATTTCGGATTTCTGGCATCGCTGGCACATCAGTCTCTCGAGCTGGCTGCGCGATTATCTCTACATTCCGCTGGGCGGAAATCGCGGGCCGCGGTGGTTCATCTATCGCAACATCATGATCACGATGCTGCTCGGCGGATTATGGCACGGCGGCGCGTGGACGTTCGTGATCTGGGGCGCGCTCCACGGCATCGCGCTGGTGGTCCATCGGGAATGGGCGCGCCTGACCGGACATCGCCCGCGGGCGCGATCCCTCATGCGCTGGTTCGCCTGGCCGCTGACGATTTACTGGGTCTGTGTCGCCTGGATATTTTTCCGCGCGGTCGATTTGCGGCACGCGTTTCCCGCGTTGCGAGGATTTGTCCTTTTTCAAAACTCGGGCACGGAAGATCTGGGCGCGTGGATGCTTTGGGTCGTGCTGGCGCTCGGCCTCGTGCATTGGTTAAATTCGCTGGGCTGGTTTTCGGGATGGTGGCGTCGCGTGCCGGCTCCGGCCTTTGCCGCGGGTTACGGTTGCGTCGCCGCCGTCGTGCTTTTATTTGTCCCGCCGCACTACCAGCCCTTTATTTACTTTCAGTTCTAAAGTCCCGACACAGCCATGCGCAAAAAAATCATCGCGGCGAATTGGAAGATGAACATGACCCAGAGTGAGGCCGTCGACTTCATCGCGACCTTCGTTCTGGAGATCGGCGAATCCACCGAGGTGGAAGTCGTCATTGTCCCGCCCTTCACCGCGATTGCGGCGGTCAACGGCGCGCTGGGCCAGGCGCAACAGATCAAGGTTGGCGCGCAGAACATGCATTGGGAACGCTCGGGCGCATTCACCGGTGAGATCAGCCCCGCCATGTTGCGCGATTTGTTCGTGCGATACGTGGTGCTCGGGCACAGCGAACGGCGCACTCTCTTCGGCGAGACCGATGAAATCGTGAACCGCAAAGTGCGCGCGGCGCATGAAGCGATGTTGCGGCCGATCGTTTGCGTCGGCGAAACGCTTGAGCAACGAGAGCGGGGCGACGTGGAGAAGGTGTTGGGGACGCAACTCAGAGGCAGCCTCGCCGGATTGGACGCAAAGGAATTTCACGAAACCGTGGTTGCCTATGAACCGGTGTGGGCGATCGGCACCGGCAGGACCGCAACCGCGGAGCAGGCGCAGGAAGCGCACGCCTTTATCCGACGCACCCTGGGCGAAATTTCAGACGAGGCGACCGCCGGAAAGATTCGCATTCAATACGGCGGCAGCGTGAAGCCGGATAATGCGCGCACACTCATGACGCAACCGGACATCGATGGCGCCCTCGTCGGCGGCGCGAGCCTCGATCCGCGCAGCTTCGCGCAGATCGTCCAGGGCGCGTGCGAAAAGTAGGGAGCGCGCAATCGGCGTGTCATCCCGAGCCGCGGAGATGGCGAGGGAGCCCACCAACGCTCAATCGCTTTCGCGCCGGGGCGGGCGTGCCCGGCAGGTCACGCGTTGCTTTGTTTGGGTAACGCAATTTGCCACGGTGAGGTCCCTCGCCGTCTGCGCGGCTCGGGATGACAGATGAAGCGTCGACTCCTACGGCAGCTGATAGACCTGCACCGAAGCCACGCCGGTGGTGTTACCCGCGCCACGGACGACGACCGTGTACTGACCAGGCATGAGCGTTTGCAGCACCGCTGACTCCTTCGGATCCGTCGGCGCCAACCCACTGTTCTGAATCGCTGTTTTGTCCGCGCTATTCATCCAGTCGTCATTTGTATACGTGGTCCCTCCCTGACTGTCGTGGAGTTCCAGGATTGGATCGGCCAGCGGATTGGGAACGTTTGCCGCGCCCAGCGACGGGCCAATCGCGCGGACGAGAATCCGTTTCGACTCCGTGCCTCCGACAAAGAACCCACCAATCAAGGCTTCGGGATCGGGATTTACCCGCCCGCGGGTCGAGATGTTTAAGAGCGTCGAGCCCGGTCCGCTATCGAGATCGTAGACTTCGACCAGCCCGAGGCCCGTGGTGTTATTCGCGCCGGTCACGATCACGGTATAGAAGGCGTTGGTGGAATCGGAGGGCAGGGTGGTGAGGATCGCGGACTCGTTAGGCGACGTCGGCGCGATGCCAGTGTCGATCATGTCCTGTTTGTTCGCCGCGTCGCCCCAGTTGTCGTTGGTGGCGATTACCGTGTTGTTGCCGTCGTGCAATTCGAGAACCGGGTCGGCGAGCGCGCCGGACAGTCCGCTCGAGGGTCCAATCCCGCGAATCATGACTCGCTTCGGCGTCGGACCGCGCATGATGAATCCGCCAAGAAGCGCGTCGTCGCCCAGCCCCACTTTCATGCGGGTGGAAAGCTGCACCAGCCGGCCGGGAGCGGCGATGACGTTGACGGTGAACTGTTGCGAGACGGCCGCGCCATCGAGATCGGTCGCCGTGACGGTAATGATGGCGCTGCCGATTTGTTTGCCGCCCACGAATAATTTGGTGCCGCTGATGGTTGCGCCCACGGCCGCCGGGTTACTGCTCGCCGCGGAAAAATTGAGCGGCGAGATGCGCGCGATGCCGGGGATGGAGACGAGGTTGCTCACAGCAATCGCTTTTCCGCTGTTGTAGTCGGCTTGCGTGTAGTTGCGCAAAGGGAGCGTGTCGAACGGGGCGCCAAAATTATAACGCGTGACTGCTGCAATGGAATCAACCGTCGTCATTCCCGTACCGGCAACCCGGCCGAACACCGTATAGGGCCCGGCATTATTAATTCGAAAATCGAGCGAGGCGCTATTGTCCGTGAGATTGATGAACCATTGGCTGGTCGCGCTGTTGGCATCGCTGCCGAATTGCGCCATCGCGATCGTTCCCCGCTTGTTCGAAAAGCCAGGTTCGTTCTGTATCGGCGGCAGAGTAGCTACGGCTGTGACCTGAGCATTAGCGGAGTTCGCCGGATTAACCGTCCCCAGAAATCCGCCACCCTGAATGACGAAACCGGGCAACGATCGATGGATGAAACTTGAGGCCGGCTGGTGAGTCGTTGGATCGGTAATGAAGTATCGCCCCTGATCGACGTAATTCAGAAAGTTCGCGACCGTGATCGGTTTTTGTTGGCCGAAAAGCGCGACGTCAATCGTTCCGAGCACCGTGGTCATGCGCACCGCCGCGTTCACGTCTGAATCGGCAAACGCCGTCGTGAGATCGATCGAGCGTTGCGGCGCGCCAGCAAACTCGGTGAAATCCGCGATCTGACTCGTGACGACAGGCGGCGTATTTTGCGCGGTCGCCGTTAGAGAGCCGGCAACCAACGCGGCGAAAATCGAGAGGTGAGCGCGGTTCATGAGCGAACATTTTTACTCCATCCGGTTAAAACGCGCCAGTGATGATCGCTGAACTGGAGGTCCTTCGCCCGATGTGTCATCCCTAGCCGCATCGCGGCGAAGCACCTCACAAGCGGTCAATCGCTTCCGCGAGACAGCTTCCCTGCTGAGTCAGTGGACGGGGTGATTTTTCGCGGTAGCACACGTTGCAACTGCGAGATCCCTCGTCGTCTGCGGGACTCGGGATGACGCCGCTCATGAAAGTTCCTCTACTTCTTGATCTCGAGATAAGTGCGCGATTGCACTTTGCCGGTAATGGGATCCATCATTTCGATCCGCATCTGCTTCAAGAACCAGCGGCCTTCAATCTTCTGCGCCGAGATGACTTCAAAACGTTTGGCCAGCTTTCCGTTCCAGTCGAATCCATCCATCCGCATGAGCGCGCCGCCCTCTTTGTCCACCCAGAGATAAACGTTGGAGTATTGCGACTGCCGCGAGGGCGCTTTCAATTCCACCTTCCAGCAGTAACGGGTGCGAATGGAATTCTCGCCGGTGACGCGCGCGTTCTGCCAGTAGAGAAACTTCAGCGCGAGGTCCTCGTAGGTGACGCTGGTCCCGCGCACTTTGTGATCGAACTGCGCGGGCGTGATCTTTTCCACGCCGCTCCTGGTCACTTCCTCCAGGCGCGAATCGCTTTCGCCGAGACGCAATTGCAACGCTTCGTCTGGATTCGAAAAGCTATAGCGGATGACTGGTCCGGTTTGGGTCAGACGAAATGGAATGACCTTTTCGTTCTCCCGCAGCTGCCCGTCCAGATTGACCTCCTGCTGCGCCTGTGAAAGCCGGACCGAAGCCAGGATATCCTTGGCGTCGGGCAGCGAGGGAGCAGCCGAAGCCGCGACCGCAATCGCGAACAGCACGAACAGGACGATTTTTATGCGCATGAGAAACGAGCCGAGAAACGGGCTTTAAGTTTTAAGTGTTAAGCTTTAAGTGAACCGCACTCGCGCCTCTTCCTCTTAAAGCCTAAGACTTAAAGCTAACACCTGAACTTGCCGCATGGACCAAGCTATTTTCCATCTTGTCAACGAACGATGGACGAGTCCCGCGCTCGACTTGTTCATGGCGGCGATCAGCAATGTGGAGATCTGGAAGCCGGTGCTCATCGCGCTTGGGCTGTATGCGCTGGTTTTCATGGGCTTCAAGGGCAGGGCGTTTGTCTTTTGTTTGCTCGTGGTCCTGGTTTTTTCCGAGCAATGTCTCGTGCGCACTTTAAAAAGCGCGGTCGATCGCCGGCGCCCGAAGCAGGCGCAGACCGTGCGCATGGTCCAGCTGCAACCGGCGCGCCCCGAATTCATGACTCTTTTTAAGAAGCCCACCATTCGTTATTCCGACCAAGCCGATCGCAATAAATCGGGTCCATCGTTTCCGTCGGGACACGTCACCGATAACGTGATCATCGCCACGCTTTGCACTGTTTTCTTCCGGCGCTGGGGCTGGCTTTATTTCATCGTCGCGGCGGCCATCGGGTGGTCGAGAATTTATTTGGGGGCACACTGGCCGAGTGATGTGGTCGCGACGGCTTTCATGGCGGCAGGGGTGGCACTGCTCCTGGTCGCGCTGCTGGAATTTCTCTGGCGAAAGTGCGCGCCGCGCTGGGCGCCCCGGCTGTTCGCTCGCCACCCAAGTTTGATCGAGCATCCGGCCTCATGAGTACCACGCGAGCGGTCTGGCTCTTCATCCTCGGTCTGACCGCGATCCGTTTTACTTTGCTGGGAACGGCCGACCTGGAATTCGACGAGGCGCATTACTGGATGTGGTCCGAGCGACTCGCGCCCTCGTATTTCAGCAAAGGCCCGGGCGTTGCCCTCGCGATTCGGGCCAGCACGGCGATTTTCGGCAACAGCGAATTCGGAGTGCGCTTTTGGAGTCCGCTCCTCGGCGCGGGCACGAGTCTGCTGCTCTATTATTTCACGCGCAGACTTTTCAACGCCACAGCGGCCTTCTGGGCCGTGGTCGTGCTCAATGCCGTGCCGATGTTCAACGTCGGCAATTTGCTCATGACGATCGATCCGCTCTCGATCTTTTTTTGGACGGCGGCGATGTTCACCTTCTGGCTGGCAATCGAACGCAGCCCGAAGTTTTCCTGGTTCTGGCCGGCCACCGGTCTCCTGGTTGGCCTGGGATTTCTTTGCAAATATACGAACGCTTTCGAGCTGCTCTCGATCGTGCTCGTGCTGGCCCTCGTCCCGCGTTTGCGCCGCGAATTCAAACGGCCCGGCTTTTATTCGCTTCTCGCTTTCTTCGTGATTTGTACGCTGCCGCCGATCATCTGGAATTATCAAAACGCCTGGATCACGCTGACGCATTTGCGTGAGCGGGGAAGCCTGAATGAATCTCTTGGTTTCCACCCGGCCGAGCTGCTCGGATTTCTCGGCGTGCATTTTTTCTTTTTTTCGCCGCTGCTTTTCCTGGGCCTGGCCTGGGCCGTGATTGCGAATTGGCGCCGCGCCCGGCAGCAATTCAAGGTGCTTTATCTGGTCTGGTTCGGTCTGCCGGTGTTCGTCTTTTACCTGCTGATGTCCATCAACAAACAGGCCGCGCCGAATTGGGATGTGCTCGCATTTGTCAGCCTGGGCGTGCTCGCGAGTTCTTATTGGGCAGAACGAATTGAGGTGAGCGCCGTCGTAAAAAATTTCCTGGTCCTCGCGGTGCTGGTCGGTCTGGGCCTGAGCGTGATCGGGCTGGACACGGATCTATTGCGTAGCGCCGGGGTCCCAATCCCTCGACGTGATCCGGCCGATCGGATGCGCGGCTGGAAGTCGGCTGCGCGCGCCGTGGAAAAATTACGGGCCGAGCTCGAGCCGAAACTGGGCGGGCGAGTCTTTGTCATCGCCGATCAGCGCGATCGCGCCTCGGAGATGTCATTTTATTTCCAGCACAAGAATCCGGAAGGTCCCGGCCATCCGCCGGTTTACATCGTCGAGTCGCAGGACATCGTGAACCAGTTTTCCTTCTGGCCGCGCTACGATGAATTTGTCGAGGCGCCGGCGAACACTCCGCTGCCGGACGGCGAAGTTTACACCGAGGAAAGTGGGATAAACCAGTTCCTCGGACGCAACGCGCTTTATATTCAAAGCGCGCGGACGGACCTTCTCCCGCACAATATTCGCGTGGCCTTTCAGTCGACGGAGAAAATCGCCACCATCGAGGTCCGCCGCTTTGGCGCTCGAGTCCGCGAATGGCAGGTTTTTCTCTGCCGGAATTATCGGACCCTGCCTTTATGAGTGCTGGCTCACCGCTGCTCTCCATCATCGTGCCGCTTTTCAACGAGGAGGAGAATGTCCCGATCCTGCAGGGCGAGCTGGCCGCGGCCCTGGCCGGTCTCGATTACGAAATCATCTTCGTGGACGACGGCTCCAGCGATCAGACCCTGAAACAGATCGCTCCCGGGCCGCAGGTGCGGATCCTGAGCTTTGAAAAAAACGCCGGACAAAGCGCGGCGATGTATGCCGGCTTGCACGCGGCGCGGGGCGCGATCTGTGTGTTGATCGATGGCGATCTGCAAAATGATCCGGCCGATATCCCGCGGCTCGTGACGGAGATTGAGCGCGGCGCCGATTTGGTTTGCGGTTACCGCGCGCAACGGAAGGACACGCTCGCCAAGCGCATCACCAGCCGGGTCGCCAATTTTATCCGGAGCCGGTTTACCAAAGACGGCGTGCGCGATACAGGATGCACCTTGAAAGCGATGCGCCGCGAATGCATCGGAGCGCTGGTTCCGTTCAAGGGCATGCATCGGTTCATTCCCGCGCTGGTGAAAGGCGCGGGATTCCGGCTCGTGGAAATTCCCGTCAATCATCGCCCGCGAAAATTCGGCGAGAGCAAGTATGGCCTCGGCAATCGCGCCATCCGCGCGACCCGGGATATGTTCGGCGTCCGCTGGCTGCTCTCCCGCCGGTTGACTTACAAGGTGCGCGGCGCGTCATCGTGAGGGGAAGCGAAGCTCCCGACATCTCCAGCAACCACCCAGCACGATCGAATGGGATTGAGCCTCAGCGCTTAGCTGGTAGCTGCGTGTAACGAATTGTGTACGTGATTTTCTTTTCCTCGCCAGGCGGAATCGAAACAACGAACTCGAACGTTTGTTGATTTACTTTCTTAAAGGGCTGCGATTGCGCGGTGATTTCCCATTGCCGCCAGCGACAGGGATGTTCCCAGATGCGGGCTTCCGCAGCGGTCTTTCGATGGTTACGCACCTTGATTTCGTAAGACTCTTCGGCCGTTCGTTGTTCGTCGTTAATGCGATAGTCGGTTTGTACGCGCTCGCCTAAGAGATCAAACGCAAAGCCGGTTGCGGAACGAACGATCTCGTCCGGCGGAGTATTGCCGATATCCGAGTCGCCGGTGAATTGGGGATGGCCCTGGTTGTCGGGACGATAAAAGTGGACCTGCCCTTCCGGCAAAGGGACGCCAAGGTGATTCGTCGCATCATTTCGAAACTCCGACGTGATCGCGACCTTTGAGGTGGATTCTGTTCCGAAACCGCTATCAAGCTGCGCGTAATCGAGTCCGTAATTATCAACTTTCACTGTTGAACCGTCATAGATAAAGGAACGCACAGCATTCACATTCGTAGCACGGACCAATTCCACCTGAGTCATTTCACGATCCGAAAGCGTAACTGGTGTCGGGACCGTATATTCGTGGTACTCGTCGAAGGTGCGTCTTTGAATCGTCGGACCAGATTCCTCAGTTGGAACGTACGAGCCCGTGACAATAACTCGCTCTGTCGTCATGCCACCGTCACCCGACCTGCGAACCGCGCCGCGCAGCCGTCTGATATTGCCAGCAACGAGTTTCAAGTTCGTA
>JBEEHO010000164.1:0-4106 GCA_041167425.1 Verrucomicrobiota bacterium
ACTACACGCAAAGAGAAGAGATCGCCGGCGTCCGCATTTTTGTGGCGAAGAATTGGACCCGGCCCGCCCTCGGCCCGGGTAAGGTGCCTGATAACTAGCGAGAATCTCCAAGGCTTGAGGGCACCACCGTCTCCCATCATACTATGCGTTAGGCACCGGTGGCGGGAATCTGCCAACGGCCGTCTTCAAGGTAAACTTATCGCCCCAGTTCACCTTTGCCGTTGTGATCATCAACAGGGCCAGAGTAACTATCGCACCTATCGTGATCGTTAAACCGGTAAGTCCTTCGAAGAAGAAGCTGTAGCTAAACAAGACCATGTAAGCGAACTGAGCCACCGCTGCCAGTTGCGCGTACCTTCGTCCCACAGCCGCAAACAGGTAACCTGACACCAGCGCAAGCGACACCACGGCAGAGAGGGCAAAGGCGAGCGAAAGAGGAATAAGATCGACGAGGTAGGCGAAGAGGAGCTGGAAGGCGAAGCATCCGGCCGCGAGGAAGAAGTAGTTCATGGGATGCAGCCTAATCCCCCATACCATCCCCATCAGAACCAGCACTGCGAAGAAGAATAGCAGTGAGACCGGCGCAAAAAACGACATCCGCGAAGCCACCGGCCCGGGATTTGCAACTGACGGCATGCCCATCGCGATAGCCTGAGCATTGATGACGTCGGGATAGGACCAGACAAAATTCCATCCGGCAGAATTCCGCGCACGCTCAGTCGGTGAGCCGGTCCCGGCCGGAAAATCGAACTCCGAAAAATCGGTGGCCATGGCCAGTCGAAAATTTCGGATCCGCGTCGTGTCGCCGAAGGAATAGCCCCATCGGTCGGAGCCACGCGACTTGTAGGCGACCGTAAATTTCGCGCTTTTTCCGGGCGCGAGCGTAACCGCCTCCGTGATGCCTTCCGCAGTCTTGTTGTTCTCGGTGGAAGGAGTCCCATCGATAACGAACGAGAAGTCACTGTAACTGGCATCCGTCGCCGGGAACTCGAAGCGAACATAGATGGTTTGCGTAATCTGCGTAGGATTCTGCAAGCTGTAATCGCCGCGGAAATCCACCAGGTAAGTCCGATACCAGAGAAGACCTTTCTTTTTTGGTTCGTAGCGCAAGGCCACCGCGACTTCGCTTTGCGACGGCTGGATCGCGTGCCGGCCGGTCGCGCTGCCCGGCGAGTTATAATAAATAACCGGATGCGGTTGCGTCATCACTGGCCCCCAGCCGCCGCTCACTTCGGGTGCGCAACGGTTCAAGGAGACGCCGGACCGAACCAGCACGCTCGTGCCGAGGATAAACCAGCCGACGGCCGTACACACAATGATGCCGCCAATGGCAATTAGTCGTTTCAGGGTCATGACCGGGAGGCCTTTCTTTTACGGAGCTTGTGTTTCTTTGAAGGCAAAGGACGCGGACGTTTGCCAGGCCGCCCCAGAAGGCGCTCGAGGCGTTTTTCGATGTGACTCAGTCTCATATGGATTACTTGTTAGGTTGAGGTTTCTGGTAGAAGAACTCGGCGCGCGGACGCTCCTTTTGGCAAAGCTCCTTGTGCAACTGGATGGTTCTCGAAGTTGCGTCCGTCTTATCGCCCGGCGCCGATTCCACGTTGCCTTCGAACGCCGCGATCTCGTAAGCGACTGGGATGCGCAGCTCCCAATCGATCCAATGCACCAGCAGATCGGTTTGCGGAAGCTCCACCGCGATCTTTCCGGAGACCGGCTGGAACGGCGGCTTCCTGGCGGTATAAGACAACGCCAGCGCCGTTACTCCTTTTCCACTGGGAAGTGAGAATTCAACGACATGCTCGCCGCGATCGATTGGCTTGACTGACTGGCCCTCGATACTTGCTGCGAGCAGTTCGCATCCTTCCGGGAGATCGACGCTCCAACGCAGCCCCCGCTCATGCCGGATCGTGTAATCGATTTCGGTCAGCAGCGCGCCGTCAGAAACGATTCTTGTTTTCGCCGTCGCGGTCTCGACGACAGCCTGCGCGGTATCCACGAGTGGCAACCATTTCGCCGTCAGTGGCGCGTCCCCGAGAAAGACCATGTAGCTCTTGCCTTCCGCTTTCTCGACCAGCCAGGAAGGCAATTGCCGCGGCCCAGCGGCTGGAGCCGCGGCGGTGAGCTCGAGCCCGGGCGCGGGCACGACCACGTAAAGCGATGGATTGTTTTCGCCGTCGATCAACCGCGGCGATTTGAGATTCCATTCACCGCCGGTCAAGGGCTGCGCGAAATTGTATTCTACCTCCACTTCGCGCCGCAGAACGTCGCGAGTCTGCCAGCGCAAATGCACGCGCCGGTTTTGGTTTTCGCTCGTCGTCGCCTGCCAGTCGCCGAGATCGGGACCGGTGACTCTGGTAATGTCGACTCCAGCGGGAAATTCCAGCTCCATGGTCAAGCCCGAGCCGTGATCGGTGTTCGCGGCAAGGCGCGCGATGTAGCTCAACTTACCGTCACCGAATTGCACCAGCGCCTGCGCGTCGAGTTTCCACCGGCTCGGCGTGGGCGGCGCCACTGCCTTCTCGGGGATCAAATCGAAATCCAATTGTTCCTGAGCCGGCAAACGATAGCTCGCGCGATCCTTCTCCGCCGAGAGCTGAGTCGCATCCGCGATGCGAAGTGTCTGCTTTTCCGGAATGCCGGTGACGGAAAGCGTGTTGATCGAGGCCGGCGAGATCGCCATGCGGAAATGCGTGCCATCGGTGGTGGCGGTCAGCTTCGCCGCGAACTTGATCCGGATTTTTTGCTTCCCGCTCCGATTTGTCACGAGCGCGTAACGCCCCTCGCGCGTGATTAATTGCACCTCGGCCGGCTCGACTTCATCGATCTGCGTTTGCGCGCCCAGGAGCGGAATAACTGTCCACTCGTCCGTGAAACTTTGCGTTTCATAATCGACCACGCCGATAGCCTGATCTCCTTTAAGTATGAGCTGGTAACGCGCGGCGAGCAGGGTCGCTTCGACGGGCGGCTTGCGTTTCTCCGGCAGGCTTTCGCGTTGCGCCGCCTGCCAAAGCGATTTCAGCTCCCCGTAAGGCAGCGTAACGCGAGCTTCGCTTAAGTCCGGTACGGGAGCCGGCTCGGCGGCGAAGGCCAGCGGGGCAAGCGCAAGTGCTGCGATCTGAGCACAAAAGTGTTTAACCATGCCCTCATATCGTGCGTGAGTGTTAAGCCATGATGAAGCGCGCGTGAAACTTCGGTGAAGTTTCGGTCTACCTCTTCCTCTTCCTCTGAATCTTCCTCTACCTATGCCTCTGAACCTGAACCTTCAGGAGGAAGAGGAAGAGGCGTGCGATTCGTTAGGCCGACGGAAACATCACGGTAAAGGTGCTGCCGCGGCCCAGTTCACTGCTGACGGAAATTATTCCGCCACGTTTGCTCGCGATGGACTTCGCAATCGCAAGACCCAACCCCGTGCCGCGATTGCCGGTGCGCGGATTCTCCGTGGTAAAGAAACGATCGAATATCTTCGGCAATAATTCCGGCTCGATTCCAGAGCCTTCATCGCTGACCTGGAATTCGATCGAGTCATCCTGGCGCCTGGCGATGAGCTGCACTTGGCGACCCGTGGCCGTGAATTGCCAAGCGTTATCCAGCAGGTTCGTGAGGAGCTGTTTCAATTGCAGCTCCGCGATCCTGAGCGGCAACCTTTCGTCCGCGATCTCAACGCGAAAAACGATGCCGCCATCCGCGGCGCGAGCGCGATAAACTTCGGCGATCTCGCGTGCACTGACCGCGGCATCGATCACCGCCGCTGCCCCGGCGACCGGTTGCGCTTCAATCCGCGACAGCTTCAATAACTCGCTCACAATTCGATCCAGCCGCACGACCTCGGTTTGGATATTCGCCAGGAACCGCGCCCGCGCGATCGGATCGTCGCTCGCGGGACCTTCCAGGAGCTCGGCCGAGCCGCGAATCGTCGCCAGCGGTGTCTTTAGTTCATGCGAAAGGTTTGTGGCCATTTCTTCGACATAAGCCTTGCCTTCCAGTTTCTCGCGCATCCTTCCGACCGCGCGCGCGAGGGTGCCAAGCTCGCTCCGGGTCCACGTTTCCAGACGCACGTTGCTTTCGCCGGCGGCGATCCGTTCGGCCTGCGAGGCCAGGGCCCAGAT
>JBEEHO010000165.1:0-11367 GCA_041167425.1 Verrucomicrobiota bacterium
GAGCGGGCGGCCACATCTGCGACTGGAATGGCCGCTATGGCCGATCGTGCCGCGTCCGTGCTGCGCGTCCGGCAGAGCACGGCCGGGTATTGGCTCACTTCCTACACGTCGCGGCCGCGTTTCGAGGCACCACAGCTGGAAATGAACACGTTCCTGACCGCCATGATGGTGGAGGTCCTTTCGCCGATCGCACGTGAACGCAGCCTCGAGGACTTAATGGAGCGTGCGCGAGCGCACCTCTTCGCACAAATCGAGAGCGACGGATTGGTGCGGTATCACGGACTGCCGAACGGACCGACTATCGGCACACTCGGATGCGTCATTACTCCGGACGCCGACGACACTGCGCTGGTCTGGCGAATCACCGGCGGCGGCGCTGCCGACCCGCGGCGGGAACATATGCTAAAGGAGCTTGCGGGTTACCGCGACGAGCGGGGCCTCTACCGCACGTGGCTCGCACCGCCCGGGCAGTACCACTGCCTCGATCCGGGGCGCGATCCAAATCCGACAGACGCCACCATCCAGATGCACGTCTATGCGATGCTTCGGGAGCTCGACCCGCCCGCCGCGCAGAGTTTGTGTTTTGCGCTGCAGCATGCCATCGACGACGACGATCTCTGGGTGTACTACGCTAACGCTCCCCTAATACCGTTCCTGCGCAGCGCCGAGCTACAACGGCGAGATTGCGCGATTCCGCTGCCGACGTATCGGCTGGCACATTCCGCGGCGGGACAGGAGGTGTGGAGTGAGGTGGTGAGCCGGATCGTTGCCACCGCGATGTCACCGCCGAGCAAGAGCGATCGCCAGGCGATGTTCGCTCTCCTGGCACGGATCGGTCGCGACGACTTCGCCGAACTCCGCCGGACGCCGCCGCTGCTGTACCACAACGATCTGACCGCGACGGTGCCGAGGTATTACTGGTCCGAGGACTTCGGCTATGCGCTTTGGCTGCGGGTCTACACTGCCGCTTGCTCGGAGGCGAATTCTGTGGAGGTAACTGCGCAATGACCTCGCGATTCTCTCCGCGGCGCTACGCGCGAGCGATAAGGCATTTTGCGGCCGCCCGGGCGCCAGAGATACTGGCGCTCCAAGCCTCGCCATTTCTTGGTGCGCTCTTCGGGAGCGTCGGCCGCCAATGGGTCGCCCCTCATCGAATCGCTCTCCTCCTTGCCGGCAGCGTCGCGCTCACCGCCCACGTCTTCGTGTTCAATGATTGGGCCGGGCACACCAGCGACCTCAACGATCCGCGGCGAGCGACGCGGGTCTTCGGACATTGGGAAATAAGCAGCCGGCAGGTCGCGGGTCTTGCCCTTGCTCTCCTCGTTGCGGCCACGCTGATCCTCGCTTTCGTCGGCCCTTTTGCCGTCCTCCTCGGCGCAGCGATCGCTACTTTGAGTTTCCTCTATTCCGGCTCGTCGTCCTGGGGCAAAGGCACGCCAATCGTGGCTTCGCTGATCCACCTGGTCGGAGGGACGTTCCATTTCCTGCTCGGCTACACCCTCGGTCACGCCGTCGACGCCCGGGGCATTGCGATTGCGATTTTCTTCGGTCTGGTATTCGCTGGCGGGCACCTGAACCAAGAGGTGCGAGACTACGATGCCGATCTGCGCAACGGGATTCGCACCAACGCCGTGGTATTTGGCCGCCGGCGAACATTCCTTTCTAGCCTGCTAGTCTTCACGGCCGCCTACGCCATGCTCGCCTTCCTTGCCTCGCTCGGGATCCTGCCGCGTCCGCTGGTATGGAGCACGCTTTTCTGGCCGTGGCACGTCGCGTGTTCACTGCAGGCGCTCCGTAGCGGCCTTGGATTCGAAGCGGCACATTGGATGCAGCGGCGGTATCGAATGCTATTCGCGCTGATCGGGTTGGCAATGTTGTTGACCGCGCCGCCAGTGACTGAGCTCGCGCGCCGCGCCTACGAGCACGCTCACAGGCCGGGCGAACCGTAGGTCGGCGTTATCGGGAAGAATCAACAATAAGGGAGAGTTGTGGTAACCGCTGTCGCTTCACGCAAACTCTGATGCACCCATGTCTAGTGCTTCCGGTTCGCTATCCTAAGACCTTGTCGGAACAACTCGATATACTGGAGGGAAATAGAATCTCCATCCCGTCTACTCGATCGAAGAAGTTAGTTTAAAATGATGGGTAAACGAGGGCCTGGGCGAGTCACTTTGTAGTTACAGCTTCCTCGTGTGCCCGCGGGACCAAACGTTGTATTTAAGTATGGCGTACACCGCCCAAACCCCATCGCGCCAGCCAGTTTTCTTCCCTTCAGCATAGGTTCGACCGTGATAGGAAATTCCTACTTCATAAATGACCAAACCGCGCCTGGCAACTTTGGCAGTAATCTCCGGTTCAAAGCCGAAGCGATCTTCCTCGATCTCGATAGACTGGATTACCTCGCGCCGGAACGCCTTATAGCCTGTCTCCATATCGGTAAGGTTTAAATTCGTAAGCATATTCGAAAGCAAAGTTAGAAACTTGTTCCCGATCATATGCCAGAAATACAAAACGCGATGCGCCTGCGCACCCATAAAACGAGATCCAAAGACCACATCTGCGGAGTGGCTCACGATGGGATCGATTAGTTTCGCGTAATCCGTCGGATCGTACTCCAGGTCAGCGTCCTGAATAATTACAATATCGCCAGTCGCAGCTCGGAAGCCGCTGCGGAGAGCCGCGCCTTTTCCCCGATTGGCTTGGTGATAAATAATTCGTTCTACCAGGCTGGAGAGTTTCTGGCGCAATAGTTCAGTCGTGCCGTCGGTCGAAAAATCGTCGACCACGATTATCTCCAACGACGGAATAGGCGATGACCTGACTGCGGCAATGATCTGTTCGATCGTGTTACGCTCATTATAACACGGGATGACAACCGAGAGCTTCATGAAGATGTTGAACGGCAATTCATAAAGCGATTAATCGGTTACCAGATACCTCACTTCTGGAATGGTCGTGTCAATTATCAAGTGCCCGTGACGTCCGATCCGTGCAAGAAATGCGAAGGCTCTTTCGAAATCTCCCTGATCCGGAAGCAAAGCCTAACTTTGCTCGAATGACGTTCTGACTCCGGAGATAAATAATGACCAGCGCCTTGGGAAGGCGTATGCTCCACGAGCGGCGAGCGAGATCTAAGCGACTTAAAAATGAATCGTTGTTTTACCAGCCTGTTCGCAGGAAGGCGCTTGCGAACCACGTTGCGATTCCTGCTGAGCCTGGCTATCTCGGCCTTGATCGCCACCGCCGTGGTCCCCGCGGCGGCTTCCGTTGTTCCGCCGCCGGTAAGATCTAGCTGTTGCGCGAAAGTGAAGATGGATGCGCCGGCCAACGATTGCCGCCATCAGGCGCCCAGGCCGGACCCGGATAAACAGTGTTGCGTCGCCTGCCCCATTTGCCTCGCTCTTTTCCTGGCCTCAACGACGCCTTCCATCTATCCGCCATCCGGCGGTGAATTTTTCGCGGCTGTTTCCGCTCACCTGCACGTCCGCGCTCACCGTCCACCTGTTCCGCCGCCGCGCTCCTAAAAGCGCTTCATTGGCGTTGGCTCGTCCAGGTTTGGGCGAGGAGAAGAAATCTTAACAGAAGGATTCTATGAAATACCTATTGATGGCCCTGGTGGCCATGGCGCTGGTAGGCACTGCGACCGCAACATCGACTGCGGACAGTTGCTGCGGCGGCGCCTGCTGCCTGGTCAAACTGCCCTGCTGCGCAAAGTAAGCACGGCTGATAGTTAGAACGGAACCCCCGTTGGAGAAATCCGGCGGGGGTTCTTGTTTCTTCCCAGCAGTCACGCGCGCTCTTTATAGGAATGCTCACGTGGCTTAACGACCGCTCGTTATTGCGCCAAAAACTATTTTCATTTTCCGGCAAGCGGACGCAAGCTGCGGGAGTGAAGTCATTCTTAATTGCCGTTGTCCTTGGCTTCGGCGCGCTTCCACTTCGTGCACAGGAGGCTGAGCTTTCTCCGATCGTCGTGACGGGAACATTCGAGTTGAAGCGAACGCCTTCGCTCACTGAATCATTCGCGCGACACTTCGAGAAAGAAATCGAAGTGCGGAAGGCGGCGGAGGATGCGGTTGCGCGCGCGCCATTTTTTAACGCGCGCTTCTGGAAATACATTCCGATTCATTTGGAATCCTGCTCCAGTGACTCGTCCCAATTTTTCACTCCGAGTTATCTGACCTCGGATTATCGGAATGCCGCGCGCGGCCTGGAAGAATCGCGCAAGCAGTCGCTGTTCGAGCGTTAGCGCCGGTTTCGTTGAAGCGGAAGCGCCCGTGTTCCGCGGGCCGCTTTGTTTGCACAGTTCTTCGGCTTTCCTCCGGATTGCGTCACGACTCTCGCAACCGCTCCTAGACATTCTGCGTCGCGCGGCGAAGGCTCTGGCGCCAACTCGCAATGATTCTCATTCTCTTGCTTTGTGGTTCCTCGCTTCTCGCCGGCTTCATCGACGCCGTCGTGGGCGGCGGTGGTTTGATCCAGATTCCCGCGATGCTCATTTTGCTGCCGGGCGCGCCCGTCGCCACGATTCTCGGGACAAACAAATTTGCTTCCTGCGCGGGCACGACGATGGCGGTGCAGCGCTACGCGCGCCATGTCGTGATTGATTGGCCGACCGTTCTGCCGGCGGCGATCACCGCCTTCATTTTTTCTTTCCTGGGATCGCGCACGGTTTCGCTCCTGAACACGGCCTTCATGCGTCCGCTCGTTCTCGTGCTCCTGGTTCTCGTGGCCATTTATGTCTTCTTCGTCAAAGACCTCGGGCTCATTCACCAGCCCAAACATGCGCCGCAAAAGGCGACCTGGCTCGGCATCCTGATCGGCGCCGGGCTTGGTTTCTACGATGGCTTTTTCGGCCCGGGCACCGGCAGTTTCCTTATCTTTCTGTTTGTCGGAGTTTTCGGATTCGATTTCCTCTCGGCCTCGGCCTCTGCAAAAGTAATCAATTGGGCCACCAACATTGCTTCGGTCATCTACTTTGCCTGGAGCGGGAACATCATCTACCAATATGCCGTGCCGATGGCGGCCTGCAGCGTTCTCGGCGCCACCATCGGAACCCGGCTGGCCATCGCAAAGGGGAGCCGGTTCGTGCGGATTTTTTTCCTCATAATCGTGGGCGCGCTGATTGCGAAGCTCGCGCAATCCATCATCGCGCCGTAGCATTCGCCTATGATTCGCTCCGCGTTGCTGCTCGCGTTCGTGCTTGCCGCCAGGAGCGCACTAGGCGGCGACCTCGTCCTCGAAAGCAAAGCGACCCGCACCCATCTCCTCGAACTTTTCACCTCGGAAGGTTGCAGCAGTTGCCTGCCGGCGGAGGCATGGCTGAGCAATCTGAAAAATGAACTGCGGCTCTGGCAGGATTTTGTGCCGGTTGCATTTCATGTCGATTACTGGGACCACCTCGGCTGGCGCGATCCGTTCGCATCGAAAACATGGACAGAGCGCCAGGCGAATTATTCCACGCACTGGAAAATGGAGAATGTTTACACGCCGGCTTTTGTTCTCGACGGAGTGGCCTGGCGTAATGCCGAACTTATTCCGCCAGCCGCGGCCACCGAGACACCGGGCGTATTGAAAATCACGATCAACGGAGAGTGGATCGCGGCTGCATTCAAACCGGGGGCCGGCGCCGGGCGTCATTACGAAATTCACGTGGCGCGTCTGGGGTTTGCGCTCGGCGCTGAGGTGACCGCGGGAGAAAACAGCGGGCGAAAATTAGTGCACGATTTCGTCGTGCTCGGATTGACGAGCGAAGGAATGAAGTCTGGCATGAAGGAGTTGCGCCTTCCCGCCGACTCGTTGAAGCAAATCGCAGGTTCGCGGAGCGCGATCGCAGCGTGGGTAACGGAGGCGGGCCAGCTCGAGCCGCTCCAAGCCGTGGGTGGCTGGTTGCATTGACGCCTGTTGCTTCGAAAATCAGATCAGATATGAGCGAGAAAATTGAAAAGACAGAAGCCGAATGGAAAAAAACGCTGACGCCGGAGCAGTATCACATTCTGCGCGAAAAAGGGACGGAGCGCGCGTTTACCGGTGAGTATGCCGACACGCATGAGGCCGGCGTTTACAAATGTGCGGGATGCGGAAATCCCTTGTTCAGCTCGGAGACAAAATTCGAATCCGGAAGTGGCTGGCCGAGTTTTTATGAGCCGCTGGCGAAAGATGCCGTGGCCACCGAGAGCGACCGAAAACTCATGATGACTCGCACCGAAGTATTGTGCGCGACTTGCGGCGGGCACCTTGGCCACGTTTTCCCGGACGGGCCCAACCCGACCGGTCTTCGCTATTGCATGAATTCCGCGGCGTTAAAGCTGGAGAAAGAAAAATAAAATTTCCGGGAGCACAGCGCTATTTTTGTCGCTTGCCGGATTTTTTGCCCGTCGGTTTTTTCGTGGTCGTCTTTTTCTCACGCATCGCCTTTGGCCTCGCGTGCCGCGGCTGATAGACACCGAGCTTTCCGCCGCCGGGCAGCGTGAGCTCCGAGAGCAGCCCCCATCCTAGATTTCGCACCGGCCCGCAGTTGATGCGCTTCTTCTTCATCTGCGCGACGAACGCTTCGACGTCATCGCACATGAGATAGAATTCATGCAGACCGTTTTTGCCGCCGGGGTGAACGGCGACTTCCGCCGGAGGCAATCCGAAAATCAGCCATCCATGGCCGACGTCGACGTTGGTCAGCTTGAGCACGTCCCCGAAAAACGCGCGATCGACCTCAGGATTCCTGCTGTAAATGATCGAATGGGCTCCGGTGATCATGGCGAAGTTTCGTGACAATTCTCCCGCGCGTCTACCTTGATCGCGCGACGAAAATTCCTTCGAACTCAGCCGCGGTTCGATCCGCTTCCACGACATTTGCGCGCAGGGCGATGCGGGCTTTGCCTTTCCCGGCGAATCGAGTTTGAAACGCATTCCATTCCTCCCGCTCCGGGCGCCGACAGATTGCGCGAATCGTCTCACGCACCGGCTGGAGAAATCGAATGGAGCTTTCCGCGACGACGACATGAGCCGCGCGGTCCCCCAGTTCCAGCCAGAGCAAACCGTATGCGGCCAGGGTGGCCAGGGCGTTGATGCTTCCGCCGAAAGCAGTTCGAAGATGATTGGAATTCAGGGCGACGGGCGCTTCGATGACGAATCCGTTTTCATCGTGCGACACCACCCGCACTCCCATCGCACGCGTGAGCGGGATCTGCTGATGAAAATATTCCTCCGCTTCACGAAGCGCAGTCTCTTCGTTCACCTGTTAAAGCGAATCGTTATCCTTGACGACGGTGACGTCTCCGCCCGAGCGATAGCGCGTACGCGAAACTCCCATGATGATTCCGATCCCCAGCAGGATCACGGCGCCGATCTGGACGTAGAGTTGGGGCACGCCCGCGGTGATCGCAGCCCAGGCCAGCCCGCCGATCAAGATCATGAAACCGATTATAAAAATGATGAGTCTCATTCCGCTCCTAGCTCATTAATCGGCTACGCCCTCGAGGGCGGCTGCATTATCCCGGCGACGCGCAGCGGCAATCTTGGCGTCGGACGACGGCGATGGTCGCAAGAGTCTACCGGCGAGGTGCGAGAACGTGCGCGCGCTTTGGCCGCGGCCGGCTGCTGAACCAGCGCTGACCCGCCACCGCCCACCAGGAGCAGCACAACCCACCAGGCCGGGTTGATTTCGGGAACCAGAGAGATTCCTGATGCCGTCATGGGATTGCTCATCACCCCCACCAGCGACCAACTGAGCGAGCCGTCGTAGTTCTTGTCCACCCCGTTGAGATCCTGATTCAAACTATGGGCCTGTGTCGCGGTGGCGATGACATAACTGAGCGAAGAGTTTTCGTCGAAACCGGTAATGCCGAGAAGCGCAAGCTGACTGACGACGTCCCTGAACGGAACGCTGAAGCTGAGCAGATAATCCACTTTGCCGCCGCCAGTGCCTCCGTCGAAAAATTGGCCGCGTTACCGCTTCTGAAAGATCGCGATCGAGGTCACCAGGTCGAGCGCTCGCTGCAATACGGGATCGTGCACAGTGGACTTTTCCGCGGTCCGAGTCCGGCGTTGCGCGGCTTCCATCGCTTCGAGCTCAGGGTTTTTTCCCGAAATGAGAGCGGCCTCATTCAAGTGCGGCCGGGAATTTTCCAGCACGAACGGCATCATCCCCTTCTCGCGGCTCTGCTGAAAAATCTCGCGCTTTTCCGAGGGCGGCATCTCGACCGGCACATCTGGTTTTAACCCGTCCGGAAAAAGTGGATGGCTTTCCGGCAAGACGGCTTCCCCCACCGCGACCCGCAGGATTTTTCCACTGGGAAGTTTTAGATCGGAATATTCCACCGCGCGCCCGGCGGTCGGTTGCCCGATGACCAGCGCCTTGTTATAGAATCGCACCGCGCCGGCGATCGCTTCCGCGGCGCCACTCGTATCGCCATCCACGAGCAGGATGATCAATCCTTGATAGGCCGGGTCGCGATCCGAGCTGAACGCGCGTTCCTGTCGCACCGTTGTCTTGCGAAGCGAGAAGAGCGGCTTGCCCTTCGGACAAAAACGCTTCGCAAACTCCGACGCCATCGAGAAATCATTGGTAACGGGACTGGCACGCAAGTCGAGAATGAGCGCGTCCACTTTTTTGGCCCCGAAGGTTTGCAAGTTAGTGTCGAGCGCGTCGAGGTCCGGACGATCGAGCGCCCCGAGTCGGAGGTAGCCGATATGGCCATCGATGATCTCGCCATAAAATGGAGTGGCCGGCTCAGTCGGTCCGGCCGCGGGAGCGGAGAGCAAAATGACCCCGCGGCCCAGGCGCAGGAGGATTCCTTCGAAGGTGGCGCGACTCAACTCGGTCTCGTTCAACGCGTCGGGGTTGATGTAGTTGTTTCTCAAGAGCTGGATCGCTTCCTTCAGATCCGCGGAATCCATCGTATCCACGAGCGACTTCGTCGTGGTTGTCGGTGAAGGGGAAGGCGTCGCCGATGGGGTCGTGGCAGGCGAAGCGCTGGCTGATTTCGCCGGAGTTTGCGCGGGCAAATTCGGCGCCAGACCCCAAGGGAAGAGGAGGATGAGCAGAGAAATGTGCCGGGACATCAGAGGCCCCCGATCTTAGCCGCAACTGCGCCAAGAGCAATATCCCGCCGGTAGTGACAGCCCTCGAAATCGATCTGCGCGACTGCTTCATAAGCGAGCGTCCGCGCCGCCGCCAGCGTCGCGCCGAGTGCAGTCACGGCCAGCACTCGGCCACCCGCCGTGACCACCTTTCCGTCTTGCCTTCGAGTGCCCGCATGAAAAATCTGGACGTCTGAAGAACGGGCTTTCTCCAGGCCGGAGATCGGTTTTCCGACATCGTAATTATCCGGATAACCGCCGGACGCGAGAACCACGGTAACCGCTGCGCGGTCATCCCATTCGATGGTCGTGCGATCCAATGTTCCGTCGATGGTCGCGTCGAGGAGTTCGAGCAAATCGGATTTCAGTCGGGGCAAAATCACCTGCGTTTCCGGATCACCGAAGCGGCAATTGAACTCCAGAACGCGCGGACCCTGCGTGGTGATCATGAGCCCGGGGAAAAGCAATCCGCGGAAGAGCACGCCTCTTTCGTTCAAACCTTTTAGCAACGGACGCATGATCTCGCGATCCACCTGGGGCTGGAGTTCCGCACCGAAATTATTCGCCGGACTGAAAGCGCCCATGCCTCCGGTATTCGGGCCCGTATCGCCATCGAAGGCGCGCTTGTGATCCCGCGCCGTCGCGAGCATCCGATAATTTTTCCCATCCACCAGCGCATGGAGCGAGCACTCGGAGCCTGTGAGGCATTCTTCTATCAGCAGACGCGTTCCCGCCTCGCCGAACCGGCGCTCGTTCATCATCGAATCGATGGCCGAGCGCGCCGTCGCCGCGTCCTGCGCGACAACCACGCCTTTGCCGAGCGCGAGTCCATCCGCCTTGATCACGACCGGAAACCGTGATTCTTCCACGAAGGCAAACGCCGCTTCGCACTTCTCGAAGGCCAAGCCGCGCGCTGTCGGAATCTTGTTCTTCCGCATCAATTCTTTAGCGAAAATCTTGGAGGACTCGAGGCGCGCCGCAGATTTCGATGGCCCGAAAACTCGCATACCCTCAGATTCAAAAAGGTCCACAACGCCGCCTGCAAGCGGGTCGTCCGGCCCGATCACTGTGAGCCCGATTTGGTTTTCTTTGGCGAAACGGACCAGCCCCGGCAGGTCGTTCGCGGGTATCGCAACGTTGTCGCCTACCTCGGCCGTTCCCGCATTCCCGGGCGCGCAAAAAATCCGGTCCACGCCGGGCGATTGTTTTAGCTTCCAGGCCAGGGCGTGCTCTCGTCCCCCGCCGCCAACGACCAGAATTTTCACAACAGTGTCGCGTCTCGGTGAGACATATCGGACGGAATCGTCCTAGCTAAAGCGGATAAGCGCAAGCCCTGTAGCCGCGGCAGCTTCGGCACACGCATTTCTGGCGCTTCGCATAGCGAAGCGGCTACAGAGGCTGCGGCAACGCGTTCCTGCCAGGCTATACCATCCCGGCGGTTCGTTACTCTCCGCTTGCACTGTGCCCGATTGATCCTACAGATGGCTGGTGAAATCATCCGCGCCCTCGGTTCTCAAAGCGCAATGCCCTTCTCGCATCGTCCTGGATCGCATCGCGGATAAATGGACTGCGCTCATCATCCAGGTCCTGGCCGACGGGACGCAGCGCTATGCGGCACTCCAACGCGAGATCGACGGCATTTCGCAGAAAATGCTCACGCAAACGCTGCGCAGCCTCGAGCGCGACGGGTTGGTGCTGCGTAAAGTCCATCCCGTCGTGCCGCCGAAAGTCGAATACTCGCTGACCCGTCTGGGAAGAACTTTGATCGAGCCTCTGCACACGCTCTGCCGATGGTCGGAAAGACACCTCCCGGAATTGCAGGCAAACCGCAACCGCGCGGCGAACGGGCTTCCGGCCTAACGAGTCGAAGCAACCGCGGAGGACACCGGCTCGCTCGGGACGCTTCGCCTTGGAACAACTTTCCTGCTTCTGCGATACCGCCAGCAGGCGAACCCCACGAATAACAGATCGGCGATGACAAAACTGACAACGTAAGTCTCACCCCCGAGGCCGAAGCCATAACTGTGCAAACCTTTTCCAAGGACGAAATTCACTCCATACCACGCCATTAACACGGCCAGAAAACAAACGACGCTCGCGACGACCAGGCCAAATTGCGTCCACCAACCGGCCAGCCGGCCGTGCAGAGTCAGGATGTAACAAAGGAGCGCGATGAGCGCCCAGGTTTCCTTCGGATCCCAACCCCAGAAGCGGCCCCAGGAATAGTTGGCCCAGACGCCGCCGAGAATGGTTCCAGCCGCGAGCAGAATGACGCCGAGCTGGAGCACA
>JBEEHO010000166.1:0-10643 GCA_041167425.1 Verrucomicrobiota bacterium
TCCGTATTTTCGGTTGTCATGCCGGATGGGAAGACGGTCATTCGCGAAGCAGCGAATCCGCGCAGGCCGCCAGCTACGGAGTTAGTCGGCGCTGGAATCGATCTGTGGGGGTACGCTACAGCTCCAGAAGAAGAGAGGAAAACCAGAAAAGAGAAACTTATGCAGACGCTCCGCGGTCTGGCAGAAAGCAACCCCAAGCTCTAACCATGCGATGGAGCGAACGCCTGGCAGCTTTGGTTCCGACGTTTCCATGAAATTCGACCCTCAATCCGCAGCGACGCGCGCTCTCGTCCGCCGTCGCTCATCTTGTTCTCGTTAGATGCTGCAACCGTTCGCCACAGCCCCGGACGCACATGAGCTCGTCGTATTTTCCGATCGCGGTTATCTGTCCGGCGCGAGCGTGCGGCTGCGCACAATCGGCTACGAGGAAGGCGCGGTCACACTGGAGCTTCACGAGTTTGACAGCAAGGCCGTGCATCCCCTGCGCGCCGTCCCGTTCGACGTTGCGACGCGGGAAGCTGATGGGATGGAGCATCTGTACTGGGAACCAATAGCAGCTTCGAAGAATCGCTTCTTTGTTTTGCGACTGGTCCCGTCGCCGGGCGATGTGCCACAGAGCCTTTTCGAGGCGCCGTGGCTGCTTGATGCAAAGCTGATCCACTCGCAGCCGGCCCCTTATCAAGCGCTGCCGCAAGCGCTGCTCTTTAGCCCTGTCAGCCAGTGCAACCTTAATTGCACCCACTGCATTTCGCGACCGACTCGCTCGCAGTTGCGCATCGCCTCAGAGGCTACCTGGGAGGCGGTGAAGAAAATAACGGCCGGCGAGGAGTTTGTGCACCTGGCCACGGACTACAGCGGCGACATCCTATTCGACGAGCGCCGCTATCCCGGAACGCTGGCGCGGATCATCGGTCTTAACGCGAAATTCCGGATCGACACCCACGCGAACTGTCTCGACGACGACATCGTAGACATGCTGTTCGGATCGAGATTGTGGGAGATCAATTTTTCCCTGGATAGCATGGATCCGGAAGTGTATCGCAACATTCGGCGCGGAAGCATTCCCCTCGGCGAGGTCCTGGCAAAGATCGCACGCTTCATGTCGCGCAAGAGGGCCGCCGAGAAAGAGATCCATACCGTCCTCTCGTTTGTGCTGATGCGCTCGAACGCGTCCACCATCAAACCAGCGTTGGCGTTTGCGCGGGAAAACGGAATCGACCACGTGAACGTGATCCCGATGCTGGCCTTCACGGAGGACATGTTAGATGAGATTTTTGTCTGGGACGAAGTAGCCTACGCCAAGCTCTATGAGGAACTCATGTCTGAAGCCTCCCGACTGGGGGTGGCGCTGGCCATGCAGGCCCCGGTGCAACGCTGGCGAGAGGACGACGTTCATGCGCCGTGCGAAGTCCCGTGGGCGAGCGTGGCAATCACAGGAAACGGAGATGTCATGGCTTGCTGCATGCCCGGAACAGTCATCGGCAATCTGAACGAACAGACACTTGATGCGATCTGGAACGGACAAGAGTTCGCGGCCTTCAGGATGCGCGTTAACTCGCCAAATCCGCCTGCGGCATGCCGCAATTGCGGAATGTCGCGCGTCCACAACAATCGCAGGGCGTATGCACCAGTTCGCTACGCTCTACCCGCTTAATAAGAAAGGAAAACGATTGAAGGGAAGATGCCGTGCTTACGTCGTGAGAGGGATGGTTGTTTTTTTCGGTGTGCTCTTGTCGCGCGCTCCCATGCGAGCCGCGCCCACTGAGCCGGCTGCGCCGCTGGTCATCGGTGACACCTTCACGGTCGAGTCGAAAATTCTGGGCGAGGCACGGCGAATCAATGTCTACCTGCCAGCCGCCTACAAGGAATCGCCTGAGATAAGGATGCCTGTTCTTTACATGCCGGACGGAGGCATGGCGGAGGATTTCCTGCATGTGGCCGGCCTGGTGCAAGTGCTGGCAGGCAACGCGACGATGCGGCCGTTCCTGCTGGTCGGAATCGAAAATACGGAACGGCGGCGGGATACGACAGGTCCTACGGAAAACGAGGCCGATAAAAAAATCGCGCCGCGCGTGGGAGGATCGGAAGCGTTTCGGAAATTTATCCGCTCGGAGTTAATGCCGGCGATCAAGGCGCGTTATCGCACGACTAATGAGACTGCCATCGTGGGCGAATCGCTGGCCGGGTTATTCGTGGTGGAGACTTTTTTTCGGGAACCGGACTTGTTCGACACCTATATCGCTTTCGATCCGAGCCTTTGGTGGAACAACCACAAGCTGGTCAATGCTGCCGGTGAGAAACTCAGCGCGTGGCCGGAGCTCGAGCGAACGTTGTATTTCGCCAGCAGCGACGAGAAAGGGATTGTGGAAGACACCACGCGCCTTGCGGAGATCTTGAAAAAGAATGCGCCGCCCCGCGTCCATTGGCATTACGAGGAGATGCCGGCGGAGAAACATTCCACCATTTACCACCCCGCGGCGCTCAAGGCCTTTCGCGAGCTTTTCAAGCCCGCTCCCGCCAAGCCTTCGCAGTAACCCGCCCGCCAATCAGCAATCACGCCTGCCCTTCTAAACCGCTGATCATCCGCCTTGCCTTACATCAGGTCGAGCAGCGCATCGAGGAACGCCTCGAGCGTGCGCCGGGCGGGTATCGGCTCTAATTCCGGCGGGATCCGCAGCATCGCCAGGGCGAATGGAACAAGGTCCCGCAAATTAGTTGGAAGGCGCAGTGCGCCGATATTGCCGCCGCTGATCTTTTCGAATGGCCAGGCCTCGAAGAGCCACTGCGCTCCAGAGGGGGAGCCATGGTCCAGGGGAGTTCCGGCGGCGCGCATTCTTTCACCCAGCGAGCCAAGGTCGATGTCGTGAACTACGATCCACCCCCCCGGCCTAACGAATCGGGAAACGCGAATCAAGTCCAGGGCAGGTCGCGGCTGCTGGTGGTCTGCATCGATGAAGACGAGCTGGAGTTCTCCGGCATGCGCAATCCGTTCGACATGGCGGGCGTCTTTGCCGGCATGCACGCGAATCCGGCTCGACAGGGCAGGAACCAGCTGCGGAATCTCGAAGCCAACGGGTTTCGTTTGATCGGTAAAGCAGCGTTGGCTCAGATCGATCGTGTCGACGATCACCGACTCGGATTCCGGACGCTGGTGTTGGACCACGGCATCGGCAATCACGGCCGCGGAAAAGCCGCTTAGGGTGCCGATTTCCACCACCCGGTCGGGTGCGAGGACGTTGACGAAAGCATGAAGAAACAACAAGTCGCCCATTCCTATCGCCCCAGAGCAGTTGCGCTGGTGCGCGAGCAAATGTTCCAAGCTTCCACCCTTAGCCGCGCGCACCGGCGCCGGTCGAGACAGGTAGCCGGCAAGCTCTCTCAGGCCATCCTCATATCTGTCGGGGGTGGCGATTTCGCACACCAGTGGCTCGACAGCGAGCGGCAGAGACGCGAACGATGCGCGGACAAGCCGGGGCAGGGCCGAGCGCGGGGCACGCCGCAAGAGCCCGAGCCGTTCACGCCACGAGCCATGCTGCGCTATCAGTTCAGACGCTCGTCCAAAGTCGCGATTCAACTCGTTGTCCACGGCGGTGTGTTCCGGATGCACAGGAGCGCAACGGGTTCGACCAACCGGATGATACCATTATGATTCTGATTTGAATCGTTAAATAGCGCGAAGCCATTTGAATGAGCCAGGCGCAGGCACGTTGTCGCTCGCATCACGTTCAAGAGTGACCGGCCAGAGTTTGATTTTGTGCTTTATCGGAGGCGCTCGGGTGGCTAGCATCGCGAAATGAGTGGCGAGAGCACTGGCAACGGGCTGGACGCGACCATGCGAGATTTTTCTGGCGGCCAGAAGGTCTTTAACCGCTACACCCTGATCAAGACCCTCGGCCGAGGAGGCATGGGCGTGGTCTGGATGGCGCGCGACGAAGAATTGGAACGAAATGTTGCGCTCAAATTCCTGCCCGAACTCATCATTCACGATCGCGCCGTGCTGGGCGACATGAAGCGGGAGACGCGGCGCAGCCTCGACCTGACCCACAAGAACATCGTGCGGATCTACGACTTTGTGCACAGCGAGCAATCGGGTTGCATTTCGATGGAATACATCGACGGCGACACGCTTTCCAATCTGCGCGCGGACAAGCCGCACAAGGTATTCGAGCCGCACGACCTGAACGACTGGACCAGCCAGCTTTGTGACGCGCTCGATTATGCTCACACTCACGCCCGCATCATTCACCGCGACCTGAAGCCGGCCAACCTGATGGTGAATCAGCGCGGCGATCTCAAGGTCTCCGATTTCGGAATCTCGCGCAGCCTGAGCGATTCGGTCAGCATGCTCACCATGGAGCGGGGCCGGAGCGGCACGCTGGTGTTCATGAGTCCGCAGCAGCTCGATGGCGAGCGCGGAAGTCATCTCGACGACATCTATTCCTTCGGCGCCACCGTTTACGAGCTGATCACGAGCAAGCCGCCCTTTTCCTCCGGCAACGTCGATCGGCAGATCCGCGAAAAAATTCCACCGGCCATGGAAGCGCGGCGCAAGGAACTCGAGATCGAGGGCGAGCCGATCGATGAGACCTGGGAAAGAGTGGTGGCGGCGTGTCTGGCCAAGGAACCGGCGCGGCGGCCGCAATCTTTCGCCGAGGTCGCGCAACGGCTGGAGATCGCTTCGCCGAAAACGGTCCGCGCGAAACAGGCGGCCGACCCGAAAACGAAAACCGGCGCTCCCGGGCCAAAGGGCGCGGCACTGTCATCAAATAAGATGGCGCTGATTGCCGGCGGGGCGGCGGCAGCTCTTCTGGCGGCGATTGCGGTTTGGTATTTCGGGTTTCACAAGTCGACTCCCAAAGCAGCGACGGTGCCGGTCCCGCCAGCGCCCCTGGCCGTGGCTCAATCAGCCACGACCTCCGCGGTGGATGAGAGCGCAATCAACGCCTTGGGCGGCGTCATGCTGAAAACAACGCCGAGAGGAGCGACTGTGACTCTGGGCGGAATGGAAGCGGGGAAGAGCCCAGTCACTTTCAAAGGCATTCGCGCAGGCAAATATCCGCTACGCGTTTCACTGGAGGGTTACGCGTCGGTCGAGAAGGAGGTCGAAGTGAAGCCAGGCCAGTTCATCGATCTGGGAACGATCACTCTCGTTCGCAACGCGGACATGTCCGACCGCGCCAAAGCAGTGATCGAGCATCGGGAAGAAACACGGCCGGAACCATCGGCCTCCGCTCCTAATATCCCGAACGCTCTCAATCCTCCCAATGTTCCGAATGCTCCGAATGCTCCGAATGTTCAGCCCGTCGCGCCTCTGAATGATTTCGGCGGCGGTTAAGTTGAAATTATGAAACCGATAATCAAATACGCGCTCGCTCTTTTTCTGGTGCTGGCCGCGGGCCCGCCTTCGCGTGCGCAGATCGATACCATCGTCCGGGCGCTGGTCGACCATGCAGCGTCGCAAACCCGACAGGCACCGGCGCAGCAACCACAACAGCGTCGCACTCAAACGGCGAGACAGCCCAGCTCGCGCGAGTCGTCTTCGCGGCAATCCAAACGGCCGTTCGATGGCACCTGGCTGGCCACGCAATCCAAGACCAACCCACAGAACCAGCAGACCATCAGCCGGACCTTCACGATGATCATCAAGGAAGGAAAAGCGACCAAGACGCTCGACACCACCAATGCTTCCTCGCCCGACAAACCATTCTACGCTTCGATCTATGAGTTACAGCGGAGGTGGACTTATAATTCGGTCGATTGCACCGAGCAAGGAACCAGTCTTACCATTCAATGGAGTCCCGGCCAGCTGGCCGACTGGGCTCCGAAGACAATTCCGAATCCGGTGGTGGAAGGCTTTGGCGCGCCCATGGCGGAAACTTCCGTCTACAAACTCAAGGGAGACGAGCTGAGCAGGATCAACGACCCAAACGGCCTGGTGTATCGCCGCGCGAAGTAGGTGGATGGAGCGCTCCGCGCTCGATGCCGAATAATGGCGGCGCAGCCGCTCCTTTTACCCATCGCGCGACGGAGCGCGCGATTCATCCCTCAGCCTTTGAAGAACTCGAAGCTGCCTTCGAAACCTTTTAGTTCGTGAACCCCCGCGGGGTCGTACTTCATGATGGATTCCAGCTTCCCTTTCGCGGCCGCACTCGCCATCAGCGAAATACCTAACGAGCCGGCGAGTTTTTCCATCCGGAAAACGAAGATGACTTCCTTGCCGATGAGACTCTCCTCCCCCATCGACCGCATCCCGCCGCTCGAAACCAGCCCATGATGCAAGACCAGCCGGAAGCGCGGCTCGTTCCTTTGCAGTTGCTTTAGCTTCTGCAAACCCGCCGCGACGTTCTCCGCGCTTTTCTCGTCATCGTGCCAATAGGCCAGGAAACCGTCACCGAGGTACTTGTCGATCTCACCATGATTTTCTTCGACGATATCTTTGCAGGTGGCGACCCATCCTCCGACCAGGGTCGCCAATTTGTCGCTGACCATGCTCCGGCTTAGCGGGGTGAAATTTTCGATGTCGGCCACCAAAAGCCAGACCGGGATATTCGCGGTTTCGCGAATGGTCTGCTGCGCCATGGTCGTGCGGAGCTCGTTCGAAATTTCTTCCGGTTGTCGAAAAGTAAAAGCGCTGTCGCCGACGGTGATCTGGTCCATGTCACAAAGCCGGACGGGCTGGTGGACGCGCCGTTTGTTGAGAAAAGTTCCGTTGCTGCTGCCCAGGTCGATCAGCCAGAACTCGCCGACATTTTGCAGATTGATGACGGCATGGCGCCGCGACACTTTCGGCGATTCAAGCACGACCGCGCTCTTGGGCGAACGGCCTAACGAACAGTTACCCCGAATGGGAATTCGCTCTCGACCGGCCGCTTCCAGCCACGCTGCTGCTTCTTCCGAATCCACCCCGCCGTTGTAGTAAACTTCCCGGAAAAGGAAAGCCTCCACATTTGGTTTCTGGAAATCGATGAATTATTGCAAACTGCGGAATGCAAATTCGCCGGGCTACTCTCTCACTCCTCTTCTGTTTCGCCGGGCCTCTTGTCGCGCACGCCGCTGAAGCGGACCCGGCTGAAGCCATCCGCGTCATGGTCGAATCCGAGAGGAAATTCTACCAGGCCGGCCAGGAAAAAGGAACGCGCGCGGCGTTCCTCGCTTTTCTGGCGGATGACGCCGTGATTTTCCGGCCCGGGCCTGCGAACGGCAAAGAAGTTTGGGAGAAGCGGGCCGAAACAGGTCTTGATCTGATTTGGGAGCCAACGCTTGCTGTTATTGCGCGCAGCGGTGATTTCGGATACGACACCGGCCCGGCGAAATGGAGAGCCAGCAAGAAGGACGAAAAATTTCTCGGCTACGGACAGTTCGTTTCCATTTGGAGAAAACAGAAGGACGGCTCCTGGAAGGTCGCGCTCGATCTTGGGATTGAAAATCCCGAGCCCACCGGCAAACCCGAGCCGCTCCATACGTTTGTCCCAGATGCCGGCGCGCCAGCCAGAACAGATACGGAGACCCGCCGAAAGACTTTGCCAGAAGCGCAGCGAAAATTTGCCGAAAGTGCAAAAGCAAACTCAGCCGATGCCGCATGGGCGGTGGCCGCGGAGGATATCCGCATTTACCGCGATGGAAGTTTTCCTGCGGTGGGGAAAAACGCGGCCAGGACTTTGTTAGCTGCCGGGGCCGGCAAGATGTCCTTCGAGCCGATGGGTGGGGACATGAGCTCGTCGGCCGATCTCGCGTATACTTACGGAAGATATTCCGTGAGTCGCGATGGGAGTGCGGAGTCAGGCCATTTTTTCCAGATCTGGCAGACCGACGACGCGGGATCATGGAAACTTGTGCTCGATTGGCAGCAGGCGCTGCCGAGAGAGAAGCCGGCGAAATAGCTACATTGAAATGTGGGAGGGATCTTTGCCTCCCGAGTCTTCGCTTTCCGGATTGCCCGGTTTCGGGGCACAAAGGCCCCTGCCCTATTGAAAATTCCTGAATCCAAGTTCGCTCCTGTCCGCATCTCATCTGGGAACCCGCGAGAATGCAGACGCTCTTTCAAGATCTTCGCTACGGCACGCGCCAGCTTCTTAAGCGTCCCGGTTTTACTTTTCTCGCCATCATCTCGATGGCGCTCGGCATAGGCGCCAACACCGCCATCTTCAGCCTGGTGGATACGGTTGTTTTCCGGCCACTGCCGGTAAAGAATGCGTCCGAACTCGAGGAACTTTACGGAACGCTGCACAACGGCGCCGACTACACCATTCAGTCCTATCTGAATTACAAAGACTATCGCGACCGGAACCAGGTCTTCTCCGGATTGATCGCGTACCGGCTCGTGGTCGCGAGTCTGAGCCACAACGGGAACAACGAGCGCGTCTGGGGCAGTCTGGTTTCCTGGAATTATTTCGACGTGCTCGGCGTGCAACCAACCCTCGGTCGCGGATTTCGCGCGGAAGAAGATCAGACGCCCAATTCGCATCCGGTGGTCGTCCTAAGTTACGGCTGCTGGCAAAAACGTTTCGGCTCCGATCCCTCCATCGCTGGGCGGACGGTTTCGTTGAACAATACGACGTTCACCGTCGTGGGGATCGCGCCGAAAGGTTTCATCGGGACCGAAGTTGCCTACGCGCCGGAACTGTGGGCGCCCCTGATGATGGGACCGGTGCTGGAACCGGGCAGCAAATGGCTCGAGCAGCGCGGCAGCGATAATCTCTTTGTGGTGGGGCGACTCAAGCCCGGCGTGTCGAAGGCGCAGGCCGAAGCCTCACTCAAGGCCGTGACCCTGGAGATGGGGAAAGATTACCCGGCGGAAAATGCGGGCCGTGGCATCGAGCTGATCCCGCCAGGTTTGTTCATCCCTGATATCCGGAATTCTGTCTTTGCCTTTACTGCCGTGCTCACGGCCGTGGGCGTGCTCGTCCTGCTCCTGGCCTGCGTTAATCTCGCGAATTTGCTTCTCGCGCGCGCGACCGAACGTCGCAAGGAAATCGCCATTCGTCTGGCTGTCGGCGCGAGCCGGGCGCGACTCGTGCGGCAATTGATGACTGAAAGCGTCATGCTTTCGGTTATCGGCGGCGGCTTCGGTGTTCTGGTCGCGGCGTGGATCAATCAACTTGTGCGAGGCGTCAGCCTCCCGGTCGATTTCGCGCTGGTCTTTGACCTGCGAATCGATTGGCGCGTCATTTCGTTCACTGGCGCGCTCTCCGTTTTGACGGGTCTGGTTTTCAGCCTGATTCCCGCTCTGCAATCATCCAAACCGGAATTGGTGCCGGCCTTAAAAGACGAATCTTCCATGGCGGGTTTCCGCCGGTCGCGTCTGCGCAACAGTCTCGTCGTGGTCCAGATTGCGCTCTCATTGGTTTTGCTCGTGAGCGCGGGATTGATCGTGCGCAGTTTGCAGGAGGCGCAGCGGATGCGGCCCGGTTTCAACCCGGAAAACGCGGTCGCGCTTTCGTTTGACGTCGGCTTGCAGGGTTATGACGAAACGAAAGGACGCGCCCTTCAAAAGCAGGTCCTCGAACGGATCCGAGCGCTGCCCGGAATCGAAGCAGCGGCGTTGACCGACAACATTCCGCTCAGCCTCAACTACAATAGCACCACGATTTATCTCGAGGGACAACCGCCCGCGAGCAGCAGCGAACTTCCCTTCGCAATCCCCAGTTCTGTCAGCCCGGACTATTTTCGGACCATGGGAATTGCCTTGCGCGGGCGTGATTTCACGGAAGCGGAAGACAAGCTGGAAATACGTGTGGCGATTGTGAACGAGACGTTCGCCCGCCGCTTTTTTCCGGGGCAGGAGCCGATCGGCCAGCGGTTTAATTTTAGCGGACCCGACAAGCCGTTTTGGGAAATCATCGGCGTTTGCGGAGACGGCAAATACAACAGTCTCGGAGAAGAATCGAAGCCGGCTGTTTTCCGGCCGCAGCTGCGCGATTACAGCACGACGGTCGCCCTCGTGGCGCGCACCAGGGGCGATCCGCGGACGGCGCTCGCCGCGATGCAGCGCGAAATGCGCGACCTCGATCCGACGCTGCCGCTCTACAGCGTGAAAACGCTGACGGAACACATGAAGATTCCGCTGTTTCCGGCGCGGGTGGCGGCAGGCGCGCTCGGCAGCTTCGGTCTGCTGGCGCTCATCCTGGCGGCCGTCGGCATTTACGGCGTGATGTCGTACGTGGTGGCGGGCCGCACGCGGGAGATCGGGCTGCGCATGGCGCTAGGCGCGCAGGCTGGAAATGTGCGCAGGTTGATTCTGCGGCAGGGCATGATGCTCGCGCTCATCGGTGCCGGGATCGGGCTCACGATCGCGTTCGCCGCAACGCGATTGCTCAAGAGCATTCTTTACGGAGTGAACGCGATGGATCCCACGACATTCGTCGGCGTGACGTTGCTGCTGGCGACGGTGGCCTTGCTCGCGTGTTGGATCCCCGCTCTGCGCGCCAGCCGGGTGGATCCGATGGTGGCGTTACGGGCAGAGTAGAGATTGCAAAAAGGCGCTGTCATCCCGCGCCGCGCAGCCGGCGTGGGACCTCTCAAAAGCTCGTTGATCATCCAGACCATAGCCGGCAACTTTCGTCACGCTGACATTCGTCGATCGCGAAAGCGTCCTTGCGTAATTTGTTCTTCGACTGTGAGGTCCCTCGCCGTCTGCGCGGCTC